>JAITRD010000282.1 GCA_031288575.1 Treponema sp.
AAGTAGGCCCGGATCAGGGGCGCGGGCCGGTAAGCCCGGTAGAATTCCTGGATCCCCTCGGGGATGGGGATAAGCCGGGTGTCCTCGTCCAGTTCCTGCCGTACCGGCTCCTTACAGAACACCGGCTCCAGGTCCGCCGCCGCCGCGGGTTTCAGGGTCCCCGGGTGGAGGATGGGGTCGGGCTTTTCCTTCATGTCCGCCCGTATGTTGTACCAGCACTTGGGAATCTCCTCCTCCGAAAGGTAAAGCCGGGTTGGAATTTTTGCCGCCATAGTGTCTCTCCTTAATGCTATTCTGCCGCTTCTATGTATAGAAGCGTTTCTATTAATAGAAACATAATGGGCAGTGGGGGAATTTGTCAAGAACCTTTTCCCAACTCTTTTTTTCAACTTCTCCTCAAAAAATCTTCAGGTAGGACTAAAACATTTTTTGGACGATTATTAGACGATTGTGAGTCGTAAGCTCTCAAAATACTCTATATGGAAATTTTTCAAACGTCCGTTTCGGCGCGTATCATGGTGGTTCTGACCGCGGGCTGGATCATCGATCTGGTGTCCAGCCTGGTCCTGCCCTGTTGGTCTCGGCCCAATCGGAACGGGTGGCGCCCTACGAGGAACTGGCCGCCCGGTTTTCGGGGGATCCGGTGAAAAGGGTCCCCGGCGCCGAGGCGGAAAACCCCGAATACGATCTGGCCTAAGAGACCCTGCCGGGGGTCAGCAAATACGACAGCCCCGGCCTGGCCCAGTCCAAGCCCATTGAAACCAAGGAAGTGTGGCTCTCTTGGATGCGGAACAACCTGAACGACATCCCCGGCTTTCTGGAGGACCGGTGGAACCTGGCCCAGGATTTTGTCCTCTCCTCGGAACTCAAGCGTCCCGAAGATGTCGAGGCCTTTTTGCTGGCCCCCCGGGAACATTTTGTCCGGGCCCAGAACAAGGGCTTTGAATACGCCGACACCTGGCTCCCCATCGGATACGGCGCCACCATCACGGACCCCGATGTGGTGGCCATGATGACCACCACCCTCAGCATCAACCCCGGAGACCGGGTGCTGGAAATCGGCACCGGATCGGGTTACCAGTCCACTATCCTTTCCTACCTGACCAGCGAAGTCTACACCATCGAGATTATCAAGCCCCTGTTTATCGAAACCGACCACCTCCACCGGGACCTGGAAAAATTCTACCCTTCCTACAGCTCTATCGGCCGGAAACTGGGGGACGGCTACTACGGCTGAGACAAATACGCTCCCTTTGACAAGATCATCGTTACCTGCGCCGTTGGCCACATCCCGCCCCCTTTGCTCAAGCAGCTCAAGCCGGGGGGCATCATGGTCCTGCCTCTGGGACCGCCGGGCCGCCAATACATTATGGAGGTGAAAAAGGAAGTGGCCGAAGATGGGTCTGTCATCCTCAGTCGCCGGGACGTATACAACGGTCTGCGGGTAAGTTTCATCCCTTTCCGGGACGAGGTGGGCACTTCCTACAGCGGCCCCGCGCTTCCTCAAGCAAATCCACATATAGGCGAGCCTTCCCCAAAACTCGGTTGGTTTTGGAATAAGCTCATTGACAAAATCTTTTTTTCAATTTATAAATATATTAATCCGATTGAAATACTATGAAAATAGGAGAGATGGGGCCGAATGGGAAAGATACATACCGTTATTGAAAGCGATGTTTTAGTGGTGGGCGGCGCAGGGGCGGGGGTGATGAGTGCCGTCCGTTCCAGCCAGGCCGGCGCTTCGGTAACACTGGTTTCCAAAGGAAAAGTGGGGAAAAGCGGAAATACCATTATGATAGGGGGCGGTTTCGGCATAGACGGCGACGGGGCCCGGGAAATAGTGGGGATGGGGGATGCCAACCCGGAATATACCCGTGAAGCGGCCTTCAAAAAATTGGTATACAGCGGTTTTTTTCTGGGAGATCAGCGGCTGCAAAAAGCCTTTGTGGATTTCGGCCCTTACGGCGTTCGGGATTGCCTTGAATGGGTGAAGCATGCGGGACAATTGTTTTTTTATAATGCCCGGGGCTGCAGTTGGCGTACATCCGGGGCCGCCTTTGGAAACACCGTCAAACAGGGGATTAAGGAACACCCGGAAATCGCGGTGTATGAGGATGTGCTGATCGCGGAACTCCTGAAAAAGGGGGACGCTGTCTGCGGCGTTCTTGGCATCGATATTTATACCGGGGAATTTATACAGTTCAACGCTAAGGCGGTGATTCTCGCCACCGGGGGATTTCAGCCCTTCTCGATTAAAAATTCCCACAGCGATATGACCGGTGACGGCATCGGCCTGGCCCTTCGGGCGGGGGCGCGGGCGGTAGATATGGAATTTCTTCTTTTCATCGGTACCATTCTGGAGCCGGTTTATGCCAGGGGTTCTATTCTACCTTTCCTTTTTTCCATTCCCGCCCTGTTTAGCCTACGGCCCCGGATGAGGGACCTTGACGGCGAGGAACTGGTCTTTCCGCCGGACGACAAATACAAGGTGGGGCCCACCAACGGAAAGGTCAACAAACTCCTCATGGCGGAATTTTACGGACGGGGAATCTACAAAAAAATGAAGAAGTACGGCAACGCCTTTTACTACGATTATTCCGCATATAGCGATGATGACATCCGGCAGGCTTTTTTGAATTACGCGGAATCCCAAAGTCAACTGCACCGCAGGGGATGGTACAACGGTACGGACCTTGTCCGGCTGGGGGAGGATATTATTGGAAACGGCAAACGGCTCAAGGTAACTTTCGGAAATGAATACAGTATGGGCGGAGTAGTGGTGGAGCCTGATTTTTCCACCGGTGTTCCGGGGCTCTACGCGGCGGGGGAAGTAAGCGGCGGTACATTCGGGGCCTTCCGCAGCGGCGACGGCCTTACGGAAATGCTGGCCCACGGTTACGCGGCGGGGAGGTCCGCGGCGGAATATGCCGCTTCCCATGAACAGCTTGCGGCCGATGACGGGGAAGAAAAGGCGGAGAAGATTTTGGAGCCCTTTAGGCGTACCTCGGGACTGAGCCCTGTTGAGGCGCGCCGGGTCCTGGAAAAGATATGCGATGAGGGTTTTGATTTTTACCGGGACGGGGAACGGCTTGCCAGGGCTTACGATGAGATTGTGAAGCTGAGGAAAAATCTAAAGGATCTGTATGTTCCTGGCGAAGATCGGCGCTACAACCTGGAATGGATTAACGCGGAGCAGGTAAAAAATCTGGCCATCTGCGCGGAGATAGGGATATATGGAGCCTTAAACCGGCGCGAGAGCAGGGGAACGCATCTCAGAGCGGATTATCCCGAAGTGAACAACCGGGACTATCTTTTTAACCATACCGCCGCCCTGGAGGGTGAAAAAATACTTTACGGAAAACAAACGCCCCGGGCCGATTATCTGCCCCCGGTTAAAGAAAACTATCCCGGGGTGGTGGATTTTTTGGCTGCCCAGGTTTTATGAGGAGGCAGCAATGAGGGTGGCGATTAAAAGAAGCGGCGGAGTGGCGGAATACGATGTTCCCGATCGTGAATACACGGTAACAGTAATGCAGGTATTGGACTATATCTATGAAGAACTGGATCACAGCCTGGCCTATTTCCGGCACAGCGCCTGCTGTCAGGGAGTATGCGCCCGCTGCGTGGTAAAGGCAAACGGGAAAAGCATCCTCGCCTGTGTGGAAAAGCTGGAACCGGGAACAAGGGCCTTAAACCTGGAACCCGCGGGAAACCGGGTGGTACGGGACCTGGTTATAGAAAAGGACTGAAAAGTGGACGAGATAGAGAAACGGATCATTGAAAGGATAGATGCCCGCAGGGAGGAGATGCTGGCCTTTAGCCGGGATATTTATACCCACGCGGAACTTGGGTACAAGGAACACCGGAGCGCTGGAAAATTCGCGGAAATTCTTCAAAGGCTAAAAATTCCGGCGATTGAGCAGGGCCTTGCCATTACCGGGGTAAAAGGCTACCTAAAGCCAAAAAACGAAAACAAACCGGTTATCGCATTGATTGGAGAACTTGACGCACTGCGGATACCCGCTCATAAATACGCGAATCCTGAAACCCAGGCCGCCCACTGCTGCGGCCATCACGCGCAGCTCTCGGGGGTAGCAGGCGCGGCCCTTGCCCTTTCCGACCCGGAAATAGCGAAAACTTTGGGGGGGAACGTGGTGTTTTTCGCCGTCCCTGCAGAGGAATACGGGGAAATCGCCTTCAAAAACCAGTTGAAGGCGGACGGAAAAATCCGTTACGGCGGCGGAAAGTGTGAACTCATACGGATCGGCGCTTTCGATGATATTGGGCTGAGCATTGCCCATCATAGCAACAATGAAGGCATCCATGTTGGCGGCGGAAGCAGCAATGGTTTTGTATCCAAAGTGATCCGTATTCTTGGACGGGCGGCTCACGCGGCGGCGGCACCCTATCTGGGGGTGAATGCCCTGAACGCGGCGGCCCTGGGACACGCAGGTTTGCAGTTTCAGCGGGAAACTTTTAAGGACGAGGACTCGGTGAGGGTACATGCGATTATCACCAAGGGCGGGGACCTGGTAAACGTCATTCCTGACGAGGTGATTATTGAAAGCCTGGTACGGGCTAAAAGTATTGACGCGATCCTCGACGCAAACCGTAAAACGGACAGGGCCTATAAGGCCGGGGCGGATGCCCTGGGAGCGGGGTACGAGATAGAGACCATGCCGGGTTACCTGCCCCAGATTCCTACGCCTCCCAATCCGGCCCTGATAGAGGCGGTCTGTCTCGCGGTCCCCGGAACGGAACCGCATTTAGTGGCTCCCGATCATCATAGTACAGGTTCCACCGATGTGGGAGATCTCCAGCATATTCAGCCGGTGCTTACTTTCAGCACCGGGGGGACCAAAGGGGCCTATCATTCGCCCCTCTTTGAGATCATCGATGAGGAAGAGGCCTATATTGCTACGGCAAAGATTTTTGCCCTGGGAGCCTACCGTCTGCTGAAGGATAACGCGGCGGCGGCCCGGGAAACTATTGATGCCTATAAACCGGTATTCACCAAGGATACCTATGTTCAATTTATGGAAACCCTTGTATCTACTGAAAAAAAGGAGTTAAGCGGAAATGAGTGGGGAAAATAAAAACACGGGGCCGGCGGCACAACCATCCCTTGGGGATGTGCGCCAGGCATGCCGTCAATTTGCCATGCTGTATTTCAATTTGTGCAGAACCCTGGTGGAGGCCCTCGGAGAGGAAGCCGCTTTCCCCCTGGTTCAGAAAACAATTTTTCACTTGGCCCTTGACCGTACCGACCGCAGCCGGGCAAAAGCCCTGGCCCAGGATCTGGTCCCCAGCCTGGAAAATTTTCCGCTGGTGAACGATCTTCCCTTTATTGCCTGGAAGGAATGGAAACCGGAAGACGGCGGCGTCCGCTGTCCCTACGCGGAGGCCTGGCTGGGCTACTATGAGGTGTATCCCTGGTTCAAACGATTCGCCTCCATGTACTGCGATGTGATCGATACGACCAACATTGAAAATTTTTCCCGAACTACTTCTCACCGGATCACCCGGAATCTCCTCTGGGGCGATCTTTCCTGCGAACGGGAATATTTTGAAAGTGAAAAAATTAAGCGGGGTATTTTTACCTACGGGGAGCGGGATAATGGCTGAGTTTAATTTAACGGATGAAGAATATCTGGCATTGGATGATGCGGAATTCCGGGCGCGTTTCCGGGAGCGGATCCACCATACCCTGGAAATCCAGATCTACGCCGCGGCGTACCGGAATAAGACGCTGTCCCCAAACCAGGCCGATACGTGTAAACGCCTGAGTAAACTGTGGCGTCATCGGGGACTTCCTACGGATGCCCATGACTATGTATTGGGCCAGCAGATCAGCGCCTGGGCCGATGCTCTTTCCCGAGGTGAAAAAATAGACCTGTCCCCATACGCGCCTAAAAAGGTAAGCCCCGAAGAGGAGGAGAGCTTTTTCAGGATCATTCATGAACGGAGATCCGTGCGGGAATTTACATCCCAACGGGTAAGCGATGAACTCATTGATAAAATCCTAGACTCAGGCAATTGGGCGGCTCATTCCTGTAATCTTCAGTCTATCCGTTATCTTGTGATACGGGAAGAAACAAGTCCCGGTTTGTTTCTGGGCAGTGATATTCCCGGCGGACCGGTCCATTTGGTGATCCTCCAGGATACCAGGGTATACAAGGCCAACCCCTTCAACCCGGTACGCAACCGTCTTCTGGATGCGGGAGCGGCGGCACAAAATATCGCCCTAGCGGTCCACGCGGCGGGACTTGAGGGGGTATGGCTTACATTTAACGATAAAATTGTTGAACGCCTGCGGACCCGCTTTAATCTGCCTGAGTATGTTACTCCGGTAACCTATGTCGATGTAGGGTATGGTGATCAGACTCCATATCCTGTTCTGCGCCCCAAAGTTGCTGAAGTGGTTTTGGGACGGGGATAAAAAATCAAGAGGAGTGTAATGAAAATGAAAAAGGCGGCTTTTAGGAACTTTATCGCGGTTGCGGTAGCTGTCGGTCTGGCGTTTGCCCTGGCGGCATGCGGCAAGTCAAAAACATCCGGTGTTGATTCGGGGAAGCCGAAATATGTGAACATTGCCATCACCAATGATCCCGGCACCGTTAATCCCCTGGCCACCAACAATGTCATGGGGACTCATATTACGGGAATATTATATTTACCCCTCGCGGCCCAGAACGAAGAACTCAAATTCAGCTACCGGCTTGCGGAAAATATCAACACTACGGATAACCGGATCTTTACCATAAAGATTAATCCCAAAGTCAAATGGACAGATGGGACGCCGGTTACCGCCGATGACGTGGTTTTTACGTTCAATGCCTATACGAATCCAAAAACATCCTACCGTGATCCCAGCGCCTACGGTGTAATTGTGGGAACAAACACCGCCGGTCTTCTGCCTGAGGGGGAGACAACCTTAAGCGGCGTCAAAAAGATAGATAACTATACCCTGACGGTTGAGGTTAAATATCCCATTACCCTGGATATTTTCAATTTGACCATTGGAAGCATCCGTACCCTGCCCAAACATATCGCAGAGCCCGCAGGGCTGGAAAATCTTCTGAAAAGCGATTTGTTGCAAAACCCGAAGGTTACCAATGGCCCCTTCAAGTTCAAGGAATATGTGCCCGGTCAATATCTTGCTTTCACGGCTAACCCGGATTATTTTCTTGGTGCGCCCAAACTTGATGAGCTTAATTTCAAAATCTTGCCCGGAACCCAAATTACTGCCCAGCTTGAAAGCGGCGAGGTGGACATCAATTTCCCCCTGGTAGGCAACATCCCCAACGATGATTACGACCGGATCAGGAGCCTTACGAATATTCACACCAAGCAGGGGCTTCCCAGTAACATTCAGGTAGTGTTTCTTAACAGTAAGGTCATTGACAATCTCAAGGTCCGCCAGGCCATAAGCCTCGCCATTGATCGGGAAAGTATTTTGAAAAATGTATTGAAGGGCGAGGCATACATTTCAAGAACCCCGGTTACCAATCAGATCCAGTACTGGAACGAGGGGGCTGCCCGCCCTGTCTACGATCTTGAGCGGGCGAAACAGCTTATTTCTGAATCGGGCTGGGACCTTTCCAAACGGCTGGTTTTCTCCCTGCCCACGGGGAATACTACCAGAGAGCGGGTGGGGGCCATTATTGCCGAAGCCCTGCGGGGCATCGGTCTCAATGTGGTTATTGAACGGGCGGATTTGGCTACTACCCTGGGGCATGTGCAGAAATGCGAATATGATATTTCCATTATTGGTATGCCCGATGTACCCCTTAATATCGTGAGTTATCTGCGGGTATATGCGTCAACCAGATACACCTGGACCAATTATTCAAATCCCCGGGCTGATGCGCTGGTGGAGACCATTATGACCAGCGTGGATGACAATGTACTTAAATCTTCTTATTACGAGCTGCAGCAGCTTATTGCCGATGAGGTGTCCGTTACAGGTGTGTATTCGGAGCTTGCCCTGCGGGGAATTAACAACAGGATTGTCTACGGCGATCTGGCTGAATACGGCGCCCTTTTGGATTTGGAAAAATGGGATGTCAAATGAGCTTGTTCCAAAACCCGGTTGGTGCGAACCTTTGGTTCGATGAAACAAGCTCTTGGAAATACCGGTCAAAGCCTGGTATTTCCATCAAATCTAAGAAAGCTGTTCCAAAAACTGAAGTTTTGGAACAGCCTCAAATAAGTTGATGCACAGCACATGGGGAGTAAAATGGCCCGCCCTCTCCTAGAGGTCGAAGAGCTGCGAATATTCTTTAAGCGAGAAGACGGAATTTCCGTAGGGGTGAGTAATGTCAGTTTTGCCGTTCATGAGGGGGTGAATCTGGCGCTGATCGGGGAATCCGGCAGCGGTAAAAGCGTCACCGCCCTTTCCTGCCTCCACCTTCTGGACAGTAACGCCAGAATAGAGCGGGGGAATATACGTTTTGAGGGACAGGATATTACCCATGCCCGGGAAAACGAGATGCGGAAAATCCGGGGAAAGCGGGTATCAATGATCTTTCAGGAGCCCATGACCAGCCTGAACCCGGTGTTGAGCATCGGGTTTCAGTTGGCCGAAGCCTTGAAATTGCATACGACTTTCTCCGGCTCCCAGATACGGAACCGGTGTCTGGAACTGCTGATCCAGGTAGGAATAGCGGATCTTGATAAGATGCTGCGGAGCTATCCCCATGAACTTTCAGGCGGTATGCGCCAGCGGGTGATGATTGCCGTGGCCCTAGCCTGTAATCCCCGGCTTCTCATTGCCGATGAGCCTACCACCGCTTTGGATGTGACCATTCAGGCGCAAATTCTTATGCTGCTCAGGAAACTACAGCGGGAAACGGGAATTACCATCCTCATCATAACCCATGATTTTGGCGTGGTGGCGGAGATGGCCGATGAGGTAGTGGTGATGTACGCGGGGCTGGCCGTGGAAAGGGGAACTGTGGAGGAACTTTTTTCGCATCCCCTGCACCCCTATACGGAGGGCTTATTGAAATCCATTATCCCCCTGGACGCTTCTATGGATATTCCGCTTTATTCCATTCCCGGAATTGTACCATCCATATCCAGGGATCAAAAGTCTTGCCCCTTTTATGCCCGCTGCCCCTATGGAGCGGAAAAGTGCGAAAAGGAACTCCCCTCGCTCCGGGAACAAAGTTCAGGACATTTTGTGCGGTGTTTCGCCGTAGGCGGCCTATGAGTACCCAGGCTGAACCTCTCCTGAGGCTGGAGCGTGTTAAGACCTATTACCCTGTTCGCGGCGGCGTTTTATCGCGGGTAAAAGGCCATGTGAAGGCGGTAGACGATGTATCTTTCAGCATATATCCCCATGAGACCTTGGGATTGGTGGGAGAATCGGGCTGCGGTAAATCGACCATAGGACGGACGATTATGCACCTGGAAGAACAATCGGGAGGCAGGATTTTTTTTGATGGGGAAGATATTTCCGCTTATTCCCGGCAGCGTATGCGGACTGTGTGGCGGCGTATGCAGATGGTTTTTCAGGACCCCTACTCATCCCTGAACCCCCGGCAGACCGTTGAAAGCGCTCTGGAAGAAATATTAAAGGTTCACCGGCTTGTAGATCGGAAGGAAGTCGGGGGTGAAGTAGACCGCATCCTGCGTCTGATTGGATTATCGCCTGACGCGAGAAAGCGGTTCCCCCATGAATTCTCAGGCGGACAGCGTCAGCGGATCAGCATCGCCAAAGCCCTTGCCATGAGGCCGAAATTCTTGATCTGTGATGAGGCAATTTCCGCCTTGGATGTATCGATCCAGGCCCAGATACTGGGTCTTTTTAAGGAACTGCGGGGTAAATTGGGATTGACCTACTTGTTCATCGCCCACGGTTTGGGGGCGGTGAAATATTTAAGTGATCGCATCGCGGTGATGTATCTGGGGAAGATCGTTGAGCTAGCCGCTGTTGAGCGGATTTTTTCGGACCCCCGGCATCCCTATACCCAGGCGCTGCTCAGCGCCTATCCCGCCCCTGATCCCCGCAAGCGGGGACAGGGGAAAATAGTACTTAACGGCAATGCCCCCAGTTCAGCGGACCCACCTGAGGGCTGCCGTTTTCATACCCGCTGTCCCTTCACGCGTAATATCTGTATCCGGGAGGAGCCGGGGCTGAAGGATGAAGCCGGGCATCAATGGGCCTGCCATTTTGAAATTAAACGTTCGGATTGGGGAGAGATAAAGCAATGAGAAATTATTTAATCCGCCGTTTTCTCATCATGATTCCCATATTACTTGGTGTAAGTTTTGTTAATTTTTTTATTATCCACATGGTTCCCGGCAGCCCCCTGGATTTAATAATCAGCCCCACGATGACTCCGGAAACAAGGGCCGCCCTGGAACGGGATATGGGCTTTGACGCTCCCGTCTACCGGCAGTATCTCGCGTGGCTGGGAAACGCGGCGCGGGGAAATCTCGGGTATTCCTTCAGCTCTTACCGGCCGGTTGTGAAAATCATCGTGGAACGTATTCCCTCTACTTTTTTGCTCATGGGGAGTTCCCTGCTTTTGGGACTATTGATCGCCGTTCCCCTGGGTATAATCAGCGCCATAAAACAATATTCATCATTTGATTATATCTCCACCTATACAGCCTTCCTGGGCGTCTCCGCACCGAATTTTTTCCTGGGCCTGGGACTGATATACATTTTCTGCGTAAAACTCAGGATTTTTCCGTCCAGTGGCATGACAAGCCTTGGTCAGAGCGGCGGAGTTACGGATATACTGCGCCACCTTGTATTGCCATGCATCGTACTAGCTACCAACATTGCGGGCCGGTTTATCCGTTATATACGATCGTCAATGCTGGACGTACTGCACCAGGATTATCTGCGTACCGCCACGGCAAAAGGAGTTTCTTATTTTACGAAAATTACCGTACACGCTTTCAGGAATTCCCTGCTTCCGCTTATCACTTTGATCGGCCTGGAGATTCCGGGGCTTCTGGGCGGCGCCGTGATAACGGAGCAGATTTTTTCCTGGCCCGGCATCGGCAGGCTGGCAATGGATTCAATTCTCATACGGGACTATCCGGTGCTGATGGGGCTTAATCTATTGGCCGCGGCCCTGGTGCTTCTTGCCGGGCTTATTACGGATATTCTCTATGCTCTCGCTGATCCCCGGATCAAGTACCATTAGGGAGGAATTTGTGGCGGTAAAAACAGAAAAGGAAAACGGCGCGGCCCGTATTTGGCGGCATTTTTACAGACATAAGCCCGCAGTGGCGGGGCTGGCCTTCATTTTTATTTTGGTATGCGCCGCGGTCTTTGCCCCCCTCCTGGCGCCCTACAATCCCAATAAGATCGGGGATGAATTTGAAACGGCCCCCGGCATGGTTCATCTTCTGGGAACCGATCAGATAGGTCGGGATGTATTCAGTCGCCTCATCTTCGGCGCCAGGGTATCGGTTACCGTAGGTATTGGAACCGTATCGGTAACCACCTTTTTGGGAATTCTACTCGGGCTGGAATCCGGGTATTTCGGCGGAATTATCGATATGATTATCATGCGCGTCGCCGACATATTTATGGCGTTTCCCATGTTGATTCTGATCATGGTGGTAAGCGCCGTCATCGGGCCGGGGCTCGACCGGATTATCCTTATCATGGGCATTTTGGGTTGGCCCTCGGTGGCGCGGCTGGTACGGGGAAATGTACTTTCCATTAAGCAGATGGATTATACCAAGTCCGCGGTGGCCCTGGGATTTAAGACCCAGCGAATTCTGATCCTGCATATTCTGCCCAATACCATAGGCCCTATTCTGGTACAGGCCACTTTCGGCATCGCCGGGGCCATTATACTTGAGTCGGGCTTGAGCTTTTTGGGCATGGGGGTTAACCCCCCAACCGCCAGTTGGGGAAATATGCTGACCGATGCCCAGTCCCTGACGACCTTAACGGAAAAACCCTGGCTCTGGGTGCCCCCGGGGATAACCATCCTTCTAAGCGTTCTGGCCTTTAATTTTGTCGGAGACGCTCTCAGAGATGCTCTGGACCCGAAGTCATCCCACTAAGGAGAACAAGATGAGTGAACTTTTAGACCTGGAAAACAGTATCAACCGGGAAATGGTTGATGTCTGGCATCATCTGCACCAAAATCCTGAACTGAGTATGCAGGAATACAAGACGGCTGATTTTATCGAAAAGGCCCTGCGGGAAAAAACAGGAGTTGACCGGATTAAGCGGGTGGGAGAAACCGGTTTATGGGTTGAACTCAAGGGCGCCGATCCCGAAAGGGGAGATATTATCATACTCCGTGGGGATATGGATGCCCTGCCCATTACAGAGCAGAACGCTCTCCCTTACTGTTCCCGCAGTCCCGGGGTGATGCATGCCTGCGGCCATGATGTGCATACCAGCGCCCTTTTGGGCGCAGTACGGGTGCTGGAAAAATACCGCGAAAGAATACACGGCAGTATATGGTTCTTTTTCCAGCCCGGGGAGGAGTCTTTGAAGGGGGCGCTGACATTTCTCAATGATCCCGAAATTGATATTGCCAAGGTCAAGGCTGTCGCGGGGATCCATGTGGCGGGGGATCTGGAATCCGGCAAGGTACGCCTCAAGGAAGGCCCGGTATTGGCCAGCGCGGATCCCCTGAAGTTCCTGATAAAAGGACAGGGGGGCCATGCGGCGTATCCTCATGGCTGCCGGGACCCCCTGGTGGCAGCGGCGAATTTGATCATACAGCTCCAGACCCTTGTTTCCCGGGAAACCAGCCCCCTGGACGCGATAGTCCTTTCCCTCTGTCATATCCAGGGTGGCAGCAAGGATAACGTCATTCCCAATGAAATATCCATAGAAGGTACTTTGCGGGCCCTTAAAAAGGAAACCCGGACATATATACAGGAAGCAATCAGGAGGATCTGCCAGGGAATCGAAATTTCCTTACGGGTTTCCATCAATTTCGAGTTTGAGGGGAATTCTCTGCCGCTTTACAACGACGGCGAACTAATAAAAATAGCCGAAAAGGCGGCCCAAAAAGCCCTGGGAGCGGATAGTGTGGTATTTGCCGAAAATCCGGGAATGGCGGGTGAGGATTTTGCCTTCTTTGCCGATAAAATTCCAGGGGCATTTATCTTTATCGGCGCCCGGACAAAAGACGGCCCTCCGGCAAGCGGCCATAATCCGGAATTTTACACCGATGAAGGAGCAGTACGAACCGGAATTTTGACCCTCGCGAGTTTTGCCCTGGAGTATTTTGGTGTAGATTTTTGAGGGTGATCCGGCCAAGCCCGAACTCCGGGCCCTTTCCTATGGAGTATTCGCTAAAAACTTTGAAAGGGTATCGTAAATCCAGATCGCCGCTTCTTCATCGGTCAAAACAGAAATCGTCCAGAGCCAGGGCAAAAGCATTTACTTTCCGAATAAGACGGAATAAAGGAACTCAGGATTAACGGATGCCTTGAATATCTTCCGCTTTGTGCTGAACCGTTTCTCCAGAACCTCCGCGGCACGCAAGCGGGCCTGGGCCATCCGCCCCTTTCCCCCTGCCCCCACGGGGGCCCCTGCCCCTTCCCCGGCCCCCGCGGCCCGCGTTCCCCAAGATCCGGCGGCCCTTCAAGCGGGAATCCCGCCCAGGGCCCGGGAAAGGCCGCTTCCAAGTGGTGCCACTTCGCCTTTGATACCCAGGACGCCCCCG
>JAITRD010000018.1 GCA_031288575.1 Treponema sp.
CGGACCGGCAAGTTTAACGAAAAACTTGAGAACTATGCGGAGATCAAAAGCGACGTGGTTCCCTTTGAACAGCGGCCCTGGATGAAATGCGCCGAGATCACCGACGAGGTGCTTTCGGCCATTGTTTCGGGAAAATACGATTTTATCCGGCTTAACTACCCCAACGGGGATATGGTGGGCCATACCGGGATCTACCAGGCGGTGATCTGCTCCATGGAGGCGATGGACCTCCAGCTCGGCCGCCTGGCCAAAGCGGTGGAAGAGGCCGGCGGGGTGATGGTGATCACCGCGGACCACGGCAACTCCGACGATATGTTTGAGCACAACAAAAAAACCGGGGCGGTGGTTTTTAAGGAAGACGGCAGTCCCAAGGCCAAAACCAGCCACAGCCTCAACCCGGTTCCCTGCGTCATCTACGATCCCGAATATAAGGGGGAGTACCTCAGCGGAACCGAAGAAGGGAAGGAGGACGGCCTGCGGGAAGGCCTGGGGATCAGCTCCATCGCCGCCACCTGCATGGAACTCCTCGGCTGCCTCCCCCCGGAGGACTACGACCGCTCGGTGCTTAAAATGAAATGAGGCCCTTAAACGGCAACAAAAGCGGCCTGCCGGGCGGGCATTTTTGTTGCCCGGCGGCTTGTTTTAGGGTTGATGCTTATGGTATTCTATCCTAATAAGCGTGGTATTTATGGTTTAGGGCAAAAAAACGGCTATGCCGGCGGCAGCCGGAGGATCAAAAAAATCACTAATCCCGCCCGAGAGGCTAAACTTCACCCATAATTCAGCGGGAAAAGGGACCTGCAAGCGGGTCCGCGGAGTTCCCCGCCGGAGAAGATGGCGGGGGCGGGTTCTACAGGCGTTTTTCCCGGTATTTCTCCCATTTTACGGGTCAGCTTTAGCCGGGAAGGCGGAGTATGTTGTGTGCCTGAAGCGTCAGTTTTGTTGGATGGTTTCGCATGAATAAAAGGACAGTAGAATATCTCAAGTTGCCTTGGCGGAAAAGCCGGCCCGCTTTGATTGCGGCGGCGGCGGGGGATCGGCATTTTCATTTTTTCCTCTGCTGTGTTGCGACCGCGGGGACGGTGGTTTTTTCCTTTTTATCCCCCCAGGTTATCCGGTATACGGTTGATTCGGTTATCGGTTCCGCGCCCCTGGACGCGCCGGTTTTTGTTCGGCGCATGGTCGACGCCGCGGGGGGAGTCGCTTTTTTACGGAAAAACCTCGGGATCTGCGCCTGTTTGATCCTGGGGGCGGCCCTCTGTTCCGGCCTCTTTAATATGGTCCGGCGTTATATCAGCATTGAAATCGGGGAGACTATTGCCTGGCGGCTGCGGAACAAGCTCTACGCCCATATTCAGCAGTTGTCCTATGATTGGCATGTGGGATGCCAAACCGGGGATATTATCCAGCGCTGCACCTCAGACATGGATACGATCCGGAATTTCATCCAGAACCAGATGAGCGAGCTTTTGCGGACCCTTTGTGTTTTTGTGATTGCCCTTTATTTGATGTTCTCCATGGATGTTTTTATGTCCCTTACCGCCCTGATCCTGATTCCCGCCATTTTGTTGTTTTCGTTTATTTATTTCCAAAAGGTAGCCCGGGAGTTCGTCCGGGCCGATGCCGCCGAAGGGAGCATGCAGGCCTACGCCCAGGAGAATTATACCGGGGTGAGGGTAGTCAGGGCTTTCGGCCGGGAGGCTTACGCGGCGGCGGTGTTTTCGCAAAAGACAAAAATTTACGCGGACATCTGGACCAAAATCGGCAAAATGCTGGGTTTGTTTTGGGGGCTGGGGGATTTTCTGAGCGTGGCCCAAATCGCCATCATAGTCGGGGCGGGTATTTACCGCAGCGTTCAGGGGGAGCTTTCCCCGGGCACTTTTCTTGCCTTCTATGCCTACTGCAACTGGATGATCTGGCCGGTGCGCCAATTGGGGCGGATCCTTTCGGACCTTTCCAAAACCCTTGTTGCCGCCGGCCGGGTGCGGGATATCCTCAGCGTTGAGCCGGAAACAGACAAGCCGGATTCGTTAAGCCCCGCGATACGGGGGGAAATTCGTTTTGACCATGTTACCTTTGGTTACGGGGGCGGCGAAGGGGTCTTGCGGGATATTTCCTTTACCGTGCGGCCCGGCAAAACCCTGGCCATCCTGGGCGCTACCGGTTCGGGAAAATCCTCCCTGGTGCATCTTATTTCCCGGCTCTACGACGTGCCCGACGGAAACGGGGTTATCACCATTGACGGAATTGATATCCGCCGCATTGCCCGTAAAAAACTCCGCCGCCATATCGGCCTTTGCCTCCAGGAACCCTTCCTGTTTTCCAAAACCATCAGGGAAAACATCGCCGCCTCTAATACGGCGATGGATTTAAAGGAGATACGGGACGCCGCGGCGGCGGCTTGGATAGATGAAACCGTCATGGGCTTCCCCGAGGGCTATGAAACGGTTATCGGCGAGCGGGGGGTTACCCTTTCGGGGGGGCAGAAACAGCGGGTTGCCATAGCCCGGATGCTCGCGGCAAAACCTCCGGTGATGATCTTTGACGACAGCCTTTCGGCGGTGGATACCGAAACGGACGCGAAAATCCGCGGGAACCTGCGGAAACGGGTTAAGGAAGCCGCGGTGATTATCATATCCCACCGCATATCCACCCTCATGGCGGCCGACGAAATTCTGGTCCTCAAGGACGGGACCATTGAGGAAATCGGTTCCCACGGGGAACTTTTGGCGCGGAACGGCAGTTACCGCCGGATCTTCGATCTTCAGAGCGCCGGCACCGGCCGGGCCGTCAATGACGCTCCTTACGGCTGCCCGGACGGCATGGCCGCGGGGAAATGAGGAATTTTTATGGCAGATTACGAAGATTTTGATTATAACAAGCCCATGTCGCCGGCTATCTGGAAAAAGATGTTTCCCTTTATCAGCCCCCAGCGGAAAAATCTTATCCATTGCGCGATCCTCATGATCGGCGTGGCGGCGGTAGACGTGATCTATCCCCTGCTCCTGGGCTATGCGATAAGGAACAATATCGTGCCCCGTACTACCGACGGCGTCGGGAAGCTTTTATGCGCCGCCCTGATCCTGCCGGCAATACAGGGATGTGTTGTCCGCTTTTTTGTCGCCTGCGGGATCAAGGCGGAGGTGGGCATCAGCCGGTCTTTGCGGAACGCGGTATTTCTCCATCTCCAGAAACTGAGCCTGTCCTATTACAACAAAACGCCGGTGGGATATATGATGGCCCGGACCAATTCGGATACGAGCCGTATCGGCGAGCTGGTCGCCTGGGGGATTATCGATTTTTCCTGGTCCGTTTTTTACTGCCTGGGAGTGGTTGTTTCCATGTTCCTGGTTCACTGGCAGTTAGCCCTGATCGTTTGCGCCACCGTTCCTCCCCTGGCGATCCTCACCTGGATCTTTCAGAATAAAATTCTCGCCCTTAACCGGATTATCCGCAAACTTAACTCCAAAATGACCGGCGCCATGAACGAAGGGATTACCGGCGCCCGGACGGTCAAAGTGCTGGTTACGGAAGAACAGAGCCTGGGGGAATACTCCGGGATAACCGGGGAATACCGGCGCTACGCAAACCGCCTCGCCTCCCTCCGGGCGGTCTTTATCCCCCTGGTGCTTTTTATCGGTTCCGCGGCCACCGCGGTGATCCTGGTTTACGGGGGCTACGAGATCCTGGTCCTCGGGGCGGATCTGAGCATTTTAGCGGTTTTTCTCCAATATGCCGGGGGATTTTTTGAGCCCATCCAGAATATCGCTAATATCCTTACCGAATTTGTCTCTACCCAGGCCAATGTGGAACGGGTAAGCGGCCTGCTGGAGCAGACGCCGGGGATTACCGATAAACCGGAGGTAACGGAAAAATACGGCGATACCTTTTCTCCCAAAAAGGAGAACTGGGAACCGGTCACCGGGGACATTGAATTCCGGGATGTTACCTTCCGTTATCCCGACGGCGGGGAAAATGTTCTGGAACATTTTAACCTCCATGTCGCCTCCGGGACCTATGTCGCCATTGTCGGCGAAACCGGCGCGGGAAAATCCACCCTGGTGAATTTGGTCTGCCGCTTTTTCGAGCCTACCGAAGGGCTCATCCTGGTGGACGGCCGGGATTACCGGGAGCGGAGCCAGCTTTGGCTGCACAGCGGCCTGGGTTATGTCCTGCAAAGCCCCCATCTTTTTACGGGCACTATCAGGGAAAATATCCGCTACGGCCGCCTGGAAGCCTCCGATGAGGAGGTTGAAGCCGCCGCCCGGATCGTCCATGCCGACCGGATCATCGCCAAATTGGAAAAGGGGCTCGATACCGAAGTAGGCGAGGGAGGGGACCGGCTTTCTACCGGGGAGAAACAGCTTTTTTCCTTTGCCCGGGCGGTACTGGCGGACCCGCGGATATTTATCCTGGACGAGGCCACCAGCTCCGTGGACACGGAAATGGAGATGCTCCTCCGGGACGCTATTTCCCGGCTTCTGACCGGCCGTACCAGTTTTGTCATTGCCCACCGGCTTTCTACGATCCGGGGGGCCGACAAAATTCTGGTCGTTCATGAGGGAAAAATCGTTGAGCAGGGGACGCATCAGGAACTTATGGAGGCCCGGGGCTCCTATTACGACCTCTATACCCGCCAATTTGAAGAAGAAACGGAAGAGGAGGTGCTTGTCGGGGATTAAGGCGCCTATCCCGCCAAATTGTCTTCGCCTTCCCCCCCCGGGGGGAACATAAAAAGGTCCGGCAGTTTAAAGGTCCTGCCTAAAGAAAAGGAGCCAACCGCCTTAAGCTCGCTTAAAACGGGGATATTAAAAACATGGTGCACCCGTTCAAAATCCGGGGCCTCAATTTGTATGGCAAATTCAAAAATCCGGTAGATCCCCGCCGCTTCCGCCGGTATGGGAGAGGACCAGAAGGTATAGGTTCCTTCGATATTGGACACGAGATGATAGGGGTTTTGCCAGTTTTGGTCCTTCATCTCGACTAATTTTCCCTCATGGCGGAGCTCTATGGTAATATCCGCCATGGGCGCGAAATTAAGCCCGTTAAAAAGGCGCCCGATGATGGTGGGGATATTAAAGACCGGTTTTTCAAAGGAGACGGCATTTTCCGAGCTATCCTTATGGCTAAAAAAGGGCCGTTGATTGTGGTTGACCTGCCTGATTCCTTCGTGAACCAGGGTGATGATATCCGCCTCTTTTTGCTGCTGCTCAAAGGGCTGCGTTTCGGTGCGGGCGACCCCCCGGTTAGAGATGATATAACGGGGTTTAGTCCGGTTCAGCACAAAACAAGCTGTATCAATCCGGCATTGCTGGCAGGTGCAAATCTGATCAGGATTGCCGCTTTCTTCGATGGAGTTAAAAATTTCTTCAACCTCGGCAAATACCAGATCTTCTACCGTATTATGTATATTGAGCATTTCCATAGCGGGACCTCCCTAGCCTATTTGCAAATTACTTTATATTAAATGTAACCATTTTTGCCTTATATGCAAGATCTCATGAAGGGCCTTCGATGATTTTATTCTTTTTTCATAGACAGGATCGACAAAAACGCGTATAATCCGCAGGCTTTTAATAAAGGCATCCACCGTTTCCGGCTTAAAGGCGCCGGAACCCTCCGCGAAATAGCAATTCTCATCCTTTACATAGAGCCCGGTTTCAAAACTAATCGGTTCCGGCACGTCAATAACCAGTTCCTCCGGGAGCAGCCGTATCCCCAGGGCCTCAAGGATATCCTCCCGCAAAGCCGCTTCGTACCGGGAGCGGTTTTTTATGTCCCCAAGGCCCCGGTGGCGGCCTTCGTCATAGGGAAATTCCGCCGCCGCCGAAAACAGGCGGCCCTCCCGGACCTTATCGGCCAGGGTAAAAAGGGGGTGGGAACGGCTTGCCAGGAGGGTAAAGAGGCTTTGATCATCCAGGCCATAGAGTTCTTCCTTGGCGATCAAACCCTGTTCCAGCCCTCCAAGCAGGGCCTTTTTTATCATCGCCGTGGCGGACCGCAGGGACCGGTGCCAGTAAACGGTCCGGTACATAAGGTATTTTGAAAAAAGGATCGATTCCACGCTGGGAATGCCCCGGGAATCAATATCCACCCCCCTTTCCGGGCTGGGCTGCAGGCGGTTAAGGATAAAATCCACGTCCTGAGCGCCGTAGGGAACCCCGCAATAGCGGGCGTCCCGGTTTAAATAATCGAGTTTATCCGGATCCAGGGTCCCGGAAAGCAATTTCCGGTAAAATTGAAGTTCCCCCTCCTTGCCCCCGGGCAGTTTCGCATCGACAATAGCGGCGGTAAAATAGGGGTCCGCCCCGGCAGCCGCTACAAGGCTTTTAACCGGTTCCGCCAGGATGATCTGCCCGGTGAGTTCCTCATGGGCCCGCAGGGGCAGCTCCTTAAGGGAATGGGTATAGGGGAAGTGCCCCAGATCGTGGAGGAGGCTGGCGCAGAGGAAGGAATGGACCCCCTGGGGGCTGATCCAGGCCCCGGCGCCCCGCTCGGCCAGGTTGATAAGCAGGCGGCGGGCCAGATGGTATACCCCGATAGAATGGCTGGCCCGGGTATGGGTCGCGCCGGGGTAGACATAATAGGCCGGCCCCAACTGAAAAATCCGGCAGAGCCGCATAAAGGGGGGGGATTTGGTCAAAGCCGCCAGGGCGGGGGTAAGGTATATGTGGCCCCACAAAACATCCCGGACCGGATCGGTATAACCAGTCTGGAGGGCCGCATAAACAGAATTGTTCATTAAAGGCATACTAGCCCTTTGGCCCCGTCCTGTCCATCATCCCGGGGTTCTGTATTTACTTTTATAATCAACTGTTGAAACGTAGCAAAAATTACCGACCCTTTGAGGGGGAAGAGGTTTCCGGCATTCGCGGCTGCCGCAGGGGGCGCGTTTTGAACTTAAGCGGCCGGGTATTATTGTTAAAGACACTTTTCTATTTTAGCTATATATGGTATAATAAAAAAAATGGTTGCAATTAAATGGAGCGCGGCAGTTTTAGTTAGCGTGATCGGCTCTTTTTATTTTGCGGGCGGATTGTTTGCCCAGGATGCCGAGACCGCCGCTCTCCCGGGCGGGACAATTCCCGAGGCCCTTCTCCAGCCCCAGCGGGGGGAAGCGCCCCATTATCCCCGGGATGTGGTTATCGGCGAATTGGGGCAGGGAGATGTTCCGGAGGGGGCTTATCTTTTCGCCCGGCGCCTTTTGTCCGCCCTGCTTACGGAAAGCCGGGGCTCTCCGCCCTTATCTTCCCTGGAGGGCGATTTTCTTGATGAAATTTTTGCCAAGCTCGGGGAGATAAATCCCCGGGTTTATCATTTGGGGGGCGGCAGGGAGGAACCTGACGGGAGCATTTCCTTCCTTTTCCGTTTTATCGGCCGGGAACAGGGGATTTCTGGTGAATTATACCTCAGATCTGAAGAAGGAAGATGGGAATTAGACGATCTGATTCTGGAAGAACCCCGGGACTTATTGCCCGGGGCGGATAATTACCAGTATGATTTTTCCCCCTACGAACGGTTTTTTTAGGGGTGCGGTATGGCGACACCGGTTAAGCACATAGAAAAGGAATTCATTCTTAAAGCGGCATATGATGATCAAATTCCCATTGTTTATTTTCAGAACCGCTTGAAATATACCTTCCTGCTGGAAAAACCCGCCTCAAGGCAGCTTTTTCTTAAAACGGACCGGTATCCGGATCAATTGCGGATCGGTAAAAAGACGGACCTGATGCTTGATTTCCGCGGGCAGGTTATCACCTTTACCGTTGAAATAAGCGACATAAACAAGGAAGGGGTTGTCGCGGGGGCGCCGCAATTTTTGTATAAAAATTTGGATCGTGCCTATTCCCGGGTAGCCCTTCCGCCGGATCTCCAGGTGCAGTTTACCTTTTTGGGCGACCGGTATTCGCTGGATTTTCCCAAAATCAACGAATACGAAACGATGGAGGCCGGAACCTTTTTGCACAAGACGGAGATGAAAAATTTAAACAATCTTATTCAGCAGATGGCTGGCTGGATCAATGAATATGCTGACGGCTATAAGCTGGTTATTTTTAAAGACGTAAAGCCCGCCTCCGCGGAAGAACGGATTCTGGCTGAGACGGGGAAGGTCTTTTTTCTGCCCTCAACCCTGGCCGGTCTTCCCAAGGAAGATCCCTATCCAAAAAAACGGCTTATCACCGAAGAGATGTTCAAACGCTACCTGGAAAGCAGCAGGGGGGAGGAGCTTTCTCATGCGGATGACATGATTTCCCGGTTTGTCCGGTCAAAATTCGACGGCGGGGTCCTGTCCGACGCCTGGATTCCCATTCTTTTCCAGGAATATGTGGTAGGTTATATCCACCTTTGGATTAATCAGAAAGGCAGACCCCTCCTGGACTATAAGGTGGTAGACAAGTTCCTTCAGTTTTCAAAGATTTTGGCCTTTTCCTTTAAGGAAAACGGGTTTTTCGAGGAGGGGCGCATTAAAAATGAGCCCTTTGCGGGTAAAGTCATCGATATCAGCGTTTCGGGGCTTCTTTTTGCTTATCCCCATTCAAATCTTGCCCTGACCCTCCTGGAACAAAGCGAGCTGGTGGTTAATCTTGTTGCCCCGAAACGTACCATCAATACCAATGCCACAATTGTACGCCAATATAAGGACACTTCCATGAATTATTACGGCTGCCGTTTTCTGGACATTCTCCCGGAGGACACGCGGTTTCTCTTTGAGTTTATTTACGGGAGGCCCATTACGGATACGGACGTTCTATTCTTTGCCGGTCAGGTGTAAAAAACAGGCCCTACTTTAACAGCCAGACGGACCACCAATGGCAGAAGGCGCCGAGAAGGACGAAAGCATGCCAGACCGCATGGGCGCCGCGGCGGTTTTTTTTGCAGTACCAGTAAATCCCCAGAGTATAGGCGGCTCCCCCGGCAGCCAAAAGGATAAGGCTGTAAAGGGGGAGGAGTTCTGAAATATGGAACCAGGGCGCCGCTATGGCCCATCCCATGAGAACATAAAGCCCCAGTTCAACTTTGCTGAAGGTTTTGCGGTTGAAACAATGGAGGATAATCCCCAGCAGGGCAAGCCCCCATTCAAAGCCGAACAAAATCCATCCCGGAACGCCTTTTATGACCAGGAAACAAAAGGGGGTATAGGTTCCGGCGATAAAGAGATAGATAGCCGAATGATCCAGGATCTGAAACACCCGTTTTGCCCCTTCATGCTGTATGGCATGGTACAGGGTTGAAACCAAAAAGAGGGCGATCATGGCCGCGGTAAAAACCGTATAGGCGATAAGCGCTTTGGGGCCGCTCTCCCCGCCGCCCCACAAACCCCGGGCGCGGAGTACCATCAGTATCAGGCCCCCCGCCGCCAGAAGGGAGCCAAGGCCGTGTAAAACAGCGTGGGCAATTTCTTCGCCCGGGGTATAAAAGGGCAGGGGAGCGGGAACGGGGTAATATTTTCGGCGCCGGGAAATAAAAGCATCCATGCTTATATAGACCCTTTCCCGCTGCCGGGGTTGCGGGGGGCTTCTTCCCACTGAAGCATCCATGCCCGGGGGCCTGCCCCCAGAGCGGCGGCGAAGGCGGGGAGGCCGGTTTCCAGGGCGGTACGGAGGGTCCAGGGGGGATTGTAAATAACCATGCCGCTCCCGTACATGCCCCGGGGGGACCCTTCCCGGGGCCGTTTATCCGGGGAAGTATAAAGCTCAAGCCGGCACCGGTTTCCCCGGTACAATTGCATAAGCCGCCCCGGCATCTCTTCGGACGCCCGGTATGCCCCCAGGAGGGGATACCAGACAAGGCAGGTTCCCGCGGGGAAGCGGCCCAGGGCATCCTCTAAAACGGCGGGGAGGATCCTGTAGTCCTCTTTAAGCTCATAGGAGGGATCAATAAGCACAAGGGCCCGCCGCGACGGAGGCGGCAGGAGGCTTCGCAGCCCCTTAAAACCGTCCTCCCGCCTTGCCTCGGCCCCGGGGACCCCCTCCAATAAGCGCCGGAGGGAAAGGTAATCCTCCGGGTGTTTTTCAAAGCAGACGAGCCGGTCCCCGGGACGGAGCGATTTGGCCATAAGCGCCGGAGAGCCGGGATAGGCCTGAATAGCGGAAGCTTCCGGCAATTTCGCCCGGCCCCGGGGGTTTCCGGGCTTTTCCGCCCCGGCCCCTTCCGGAACAGGCCGCCAATCCGGCCCCAAAAACCCCGCCAGGCCGAGGTATGCCTCCGCCAGGGCGGGAAGCCCCTCCCCCAGGGCAAGGAGCTTCCCAATTCCCCCTTTCCATTCCCCGCTTTGGGCCGCGTACCCCTGGTTAAGGGCATAGGCCCCCGCTCCGGCATGGGTATCGACCAGGAGGCAGGGTTTTTCCTTTCGCCCTAAATAATCAAGGCAAAAGGCCAGAACCGCGTGTTTTATGACATCCTGGGCGTTTCCCGCGTGGAAAGCGTGGCGGTAACTCAGCATTTCCCTATGATAAAGAAGGTTTTCCCCGGGAACAAGCGGGATCGCCACCGGCGTTTTTGGTGATTTTTTGCTTAATCGCCCGCAAATTTGAATCTACCGTCCCCTTCGGGATTCCTAAAACCGCCGCGACCTGCCGGTTTGTCGCTTCTACCCGCATCGTTTTGAGCCGCGCCTTCATGGCCGCAAGCCGGGCCCTTGCCCGCAAGCTTCTGTCGCGCATCCTGTGATACTTAAGGGAAGTTTCAGGCAGGGCTTCTAATTTTTTTTCAAAGGCAAGGCAGCGGTAGTATTGGCAGAAGATCCGTTCTTTCAGCCCCCGGATTTCCTCATCCCTCCGGAGCCGCAGCTCGCGTAATTCATCCACCATGTTCCTCAGTTCGTTCTCGCTGATTCCCAAGGCCGGCGCCGCCCGGGAAAGGAAATCTTCGGAGATATAAAAATAGGATTTCAGCAACAGAACCAGTACCTGGCGGGGATTAGAAACCGCTTTAACCGGGGCGCGGGTTTCAATATATTCAGGTTCCGCGTTGGCGACCGCCATTTCTTCCGCCTTTGCCTGCCAGCAGGCGTATTCGGTAATATGATGATCCGCTTCCCGGGAGCGGTATTCCCGGGCGGACCAATGGACCAGGGCGCCAATATATGCTTCAAAAGAAGCGCCGGTATTTTTATAGGTACCGATGGCCCGGCTTAACCGGGGGTACAGCCAGCATAAATAATCGGCGCATTTGTCCTTACCCCAGTCAAAAAGATGGAAGCGCCGGTAATTTTCAAGGATAAACCGAAAGATAAGCCCTTCAAGTTCCTTTTTGGTTAAATCTCCCTGGGAATACTGGTTGAATAACTCGCTAAGGGATGAAGTTTTCTGCATTTAAAATACTCCTTTTTATTCCTTTTTATGGTATATCGGAATAAGGGCATTGAAATGCAGTTTTGGTTCAATAAATATGACATTTGTCACATAAAAAAATAAAAAAACGCGAAAAAGAAGGAATTTGGGCTTACAATTAAAGGTTTGTGCGAAAAACTTCTGAAAAGGCGGCAAGGACCCGGGGCTGAATTTCTTCGATGGTTCCGCTGAGGTTTGCCCCGGCGGCATTTTTGTGGCCCCCGCCGCCGAATTTGAGGGCCACCTGGGCTACATCTACCTTGTCCCGGGAACGGAAACCCAGGGAGCATTTTTCCGGCGTTTCCTGCCGTATGATCGCTACCGCCTCCACCCCGCTGACGGCTTGAAGGAGCTGGTACAAATGATCCGAATCCCGGCCTTCAAGGCCGAATTGCCGGGTTTCCTCGTATTTTTCAGAGGTCAGGATGAGTTTTCCCCCGAAATAGGCTTCGGAACGGAGAAGCTGTATCCCCAAAAGTTTCCGGGAAGCCAGGCTTTTGCCCCCGTTAATGGCATGGAAGGCCGCTTTGGGGTTTGCCCCGGCCCGGATCAGCCGGCCGGCATAGTCAAAGGTTTCCGCTCCCTGGGAGTCTACGTGGCGAAAAAACCCCGTATCGGTGCAGAGGCCGAAAAAAAGCAGCTCCGCCTCTTCCCGGGTCGGTCGGAGCCCCAGGGCCTCAATAATGTCCAGGGTCATATAGGTAACCGAAGGGGCCTCAGCATCCAGGTAGATGAGGGCATAGGCCGCTTCGGCGGGATCCTGCCCGGCGACATGGTGATCGACAATCGCCAGGGGAAGCCCCTTGAGATATTCCGCAAGATCCCCGGCCCGGGAGGAGTCGGAGCAATCCATCAGGATGACCCGGGCGCCTTCCCGCTCCTTTTCGCCGGGAAGGGCTAAAAAGCGGTTTTCATAGAGAGCCACCTCGGAACGTTTAAAGGGGCCCGAAGAACAGGGAATTGCCTCTTTGCCCAGTCTTTTTAGGGCGGAACACAGGGCGAGCTGGCTTCCCACGCAGTCCCCGTCAGGTTCTTTATGCCCCGCGACAAGAAATTTAGCGCCCCCCCGGATAAAATCAAGCAATTCCCGAGGGACAGGTACCGGACGTGCCATTCTTTTTTCTCAGCGGTCCCTTTGGCAGGCAAGAAGCGTAAATTGGCGGTCTTTTCCGGAAACCACCGGCTTTCCCTCAAGGATATAGACATCAATTTCGGTCCGGAGGCCAAAATCGGAAAAATAAATCCCCGGTTCCAGGGAAAAACAGGAGCCGTCTAAAAGAAGCCGGGTATCGGGGAATTCAACCGAATCGATATTTACCCCCGAGCCGTGGCATTCGGTGTCGATGCCGTGGCCGGTGCGGTGCCGGATAGCGGAAGCGTAACCCAGGTTTACCAGCAGTTCCCGGGCCACCCGGTCTGCCGCCGCCCCCGAAGGCCGCCGTTCCTCCCGGAGTTCCCCCTCAATGAAGCGGTAAACCCCTTCCCTGACGCTTATCAGGTCGGCAAAGGCCTTTTCAATGCCCGGCGGCGCCTCGGCCGCAAATACCCCGGCCCAGGAAATGTCCGCATAAATCGCCTCTGTTCCGGCGCCCTTTGCCGAGATGTCGAATTGGACGACATCCCCCTCCCGGATCTCCGCGCCGGAGCCGGAAAAATCATAATGGGGATTCCCGGAATTGGCCCCCGCCGCCACAATGGGATGGCCCGATACAAGTTCCCGTTTTGCCATCTCTTCCTGAATAAGCAGACGGAGATCCCCTTCCCGCAGCGGTTCCCCCCGGTCATAGGCGGTTTTGACCCGGTCCCAGGCGATGTCCACAATTTCGTAAAGGTGCCGCGCGGCTTTTTCGTGGGATTGGATGGCATCCGCGTTGAGAAGCCCCTTAAAACGCTGAATAAGGGCCGCCGCGGATACCAGGATAAGCCCCGCTCCTTCCAAAAGCGCGGAAGTACCCGCGTCCAGATAGGAAATTGCCGTTAGCGAGGGGGAACTGTGGACCCCCCAGCGCTTCTTTTCAAGGGGTTTGAGGGCGGCGATCAGGTCTTCCCGGCTAATGTAGCTTTTCCGGAGGCCCGGAAGCGCGTCCAGGGCGTTCTGTTCAATCGCGTGGACCAATTTTAAGGGTTCCCCCCAGGCGGGAACCGCGTAAAACCAAAGCCGGGAATTGGTAGCCCCGGGGTTGAGATGGAGCAGCTCATCCGAAAGTTTATCCCGGTGGCGGAAATTACAAAAAAGCCATCCGTCCAGATTTTCATTACGGATGGCTTCTTGTATTTGGGTAAATTCCTGGGGAAGCATCAAAACTCAAACTTTATGTCGTCAACATTTTCAAAATGTTCATCAAGGTTTACGTTTTGCGGAACATTTCCCCAGCTTTCGTGGCCCCCTTCCCGGCGTACATAGAGGCGCACATGGCTAAATTGACCGCCCTTATAATAAACCGTTAAATGGGGCCAGTCTTTTCCCGGTTTCATGGAGATAACTTCCCCCTTCCCCGCGGCGCTAGTGAACCATTCCACCGGCAGATACAGATTGGCAAGGCCGTTTATGCCCTTCCGGTAGGTAACCACATACCCCTTCCGGTAGGGATAAATCCGCTCAATAGGAAGGCTTACATAATAATATTCGGACTTTTTATCATCTGGTATATCTACGGCCATAACCGGCACTACCACATTTAACGCGGCAACAACGGCGGTTAAAAAAATGATCCCCTTCATCCCGATCCTCCTCGCTTATGCATATAACATATTTTAGAAAAATTCTAAAGAAAAGTATAGCCGTCTTCCCGGAAATTCGCAAGGGAAAAATAGAGGGCGCCTTGAACCTACAGGGTGGCCAGCATGATTGCTTTTATCGTATGTTTCCTGTTTTCCGCCTCATCCCAGGCCCGGCTTTGGGGGCCGTCGATGACCTCGGGGGTAACCTCTTCCCCCTTCACTGCCGGAAGGCAGTGAAGAAAAATACTGTCCCCGCGGCCGGTCCTGTCCATCAGGGCCTGGTTCACCTGGTAGGGGGCGAGAAGCCGGGCCCGCTCTTCCTTTTTCCCCTCCTCCCCCATGGAAGCCCATACATCGGTATAGAGGGCGTCGGCCCCCGCCACTTCGCCGAGATCGGCGGTGACGCGGATTTGCGCCCCCGTTGCCGCGGCCAGGGGAGCGCACCCTGCCGTCAGGGCGGCGTCGGGATTCAGGGCCGGGGGGGTGATTACCGTAAAATGAATCCCCAGTTTGGAGCAGATCACCATAAGGGACCGGGCCACATTATTCCTTCCGTCCCCGACAAAGCAGAGCTTTTTTCCCCGGGAGGGGCCGAAATTTTCTTCCAGGGTCTGGATATCCGCCAGGGCCTGGGTCGGGTGAAAATCGTCGGTAAGGCCGTTATAAACCGGTACCCCCGAATAGCGGGCCAGGGTTTCCGCCGTGGCTTGCTTAAATCCCCGGAACTGGATGGCGCTAAACATGCGGCCCAGAACCCGGGCGGTGTCCTCAAGGGATTCCTTAACCCCCAGTTGGATATCCTGGGTGGAAAGGAAAACCGGATGCCCCCCCTCTTCGCCAAAGGCGGTTTCAAAGGCGCAGCGGGTCCGGGTGGAACGTTTTTCAAAAAGCAAAGCCAGGGTTTTTCCCGTAAAGCGCCTTTTTATTTCGCCGCTATGGGCTTCGGTTTTTATTTGCCCGGATAAATCCAGAAGATAACGGATCTCTTCTTCCGTATAATCCAGCCAGGTGAGCAGGGATCGGCCCTTAAATTTTGATTGGTCCATAATATTTTATATACATCGAAAAATACTTTCTTTTCAATAGTATTTTTCCAGGATCCTTTGGGTTTACATTTTGAAAGAATTTCCACATAGTTTCTTATTATTGTATACTATTTGGTGGAAGAGGTAATTATGGTGCAGGTGATGTTTTTTCTTCGATTTCGAACACAACTTCGCCGTATCCAGCCGGAGATGATTACATCCTTGGAAAAAGCTATTGTTACGGTTCTGGAATCCGCCGGAGGTAAACTAGAGCCGGGGCGCCGTTTTTTTGTCGCCTCCTTTGATGAAAAAACCCTGGGTTTTTGGCTTAATATTCTTTTCGGGATTAAGCTGATCCTTGAAACCCTGGAAAAGGCCGCTTCGGAGATATACGGATATGCCTGTGTAATAAGCCGGGATATTCCCCATGAGGACATGGAGAGGCTTTGCAGGGGCTTGTCATTTTTATCGGAGCAAACGGGAATTTGGTGCGCTCCGGGGCTTCAAAAATTTCTTGACGCCTATATAGATTTCGCCCCTCCCCTTTCGCCGGAGGAAACCGCCAGGAGCGCCGCCAGGCGCCTCATTGCGGGGTACGCCCAGGTTGAAAAAATAAAGTCCCTGGCGGAACGTAATTCTTCCCGGGGATTTCTTTTCCGGACAAAAATAGCCCGGGCCATCAGGCACGGCCCCCGCCGGAACGCGGTTTTATTAGGGCCGGGTTATTTAGGGAAGCGGGACGGGCTCTATCATTACTGCGCCGGCATTCAGGGCGATATCCCCCCCCTGGTGATTCATTTTAGTACCGAGAGCATGCCCCTTTCCTCTTGCGGCGATCTCTTGACCCCCCAAATCCGTTCTTTTATAAGCGAATATGCCCCGCCGGAAGCTTTGAAGGAATTGGACTCCCTGCGCAGCTTCCTGTTCCGGGAAAGGCTGCAGAATAAGATACCCCCCTACGTGATCCAAAAAAGCCGTTCCTTTTTTCAAGCGGTGGTAAAAAGTTACACCGCCGCGGCAGGGAGCCGGGCGGGTTTGCCGGTTCTTATTCTGGAAAACATGCACCTTGCGGATGAGACGGCGGTGCGGCTTTTTATTGACAGCTATGCCTCCCTGCCGGAAATGAAATCCCTTTTGATTTACGGAACCTGTTCCGAGGAGGAAAAACTTAAACCCTGGGAAGGAATTTTCCCCCGGATAATTAAATTTTCCTCCGGGGAGTTCGCCCTTCCCGCTCCCCCTGAAATACCCTGGGACCTCTGGGAGATCGCCTATGCCGTCTACCTTTTGGGGCTTTTTTTCCCCGGCTGCCTGATGCCGCGCCTCCTTGAGGAGGAGGGGAAAAACCCTGCCATGATCTCCCTGGTCCTTGACATGCTTTTCTCCCTGGGGGTGATAGACAGAACCGAAGATCCCCGCCCCTGTTTGCGGGATTTTAAGGCCCGGGCGGAGGCGATTTTGGGGGCGGAAAAGGATAAGGTCCGGGCCCTGGTCCGGCGCCGCCTTTTGGCCTGGGTATATGCCGGGGAATTCCGGCCCTGTTTTAACCTCCTGCGGATCCTGATCAATTTGGGGGAAGGGGGAGGGGACGAACTGATATTGAAGGCTATCCGGGAGGATGTGCTTAACGGGACCTATGAGGACATTGAAAAGACTATCGCCGGAGGGAGCTTTAAGCAGGTAGTCGGCTTCCAGCATGCTTCGGCGCTTTTGTATATATATAAGACCCTCCAGACCCTGCATTACGGGAACGGCGCGGAGATTAGGGCCGTTTTTCAGGAACCGGCGCCGGAGGAACAGGACTTTTTGCCCTATACGGTGCAGATCCTGCTGAATCTTACCGGCTATTATCTGGGCATTAGCGATATAAAAAAGGCCTTGGAAACGGTTAAAGACGCCATGCTCTTAAGCCAGGAGGGGGGCAAAAACTCCTCCCAGGCATACCGCTTGTTCTCCCTGGCGAATCTGGCGAAGGGGCAGGTCGGCGAGACCATGGAGTATATATCCTTTGCCATCGAAGCCGCGGAAAAGGTGGAACAGTTTGATGAATCCGCCGTCGCCGCCTATTACGCGGCGGGAATTCAATTTCTTTTCGGCAACGTTTCCAAGGCATTGCGCCTTGCCAGGCAGGCGGAAGAAGCGGCGGCTTTCTGCGGGCAGGGCGGATGGGTGGACCGGGCCTTGTTCCTCCGGGGAAAACTGTATTTTGAGATCGGCCGCTACCAGGATGCCCTGGATATTTTCCGCTTCCTGGAACGGTATCCCTCGGGAATTTCCTCCAAAGCCAAGGAAAGCACCCTTTCCGCGTGGATCTATAGAGCCATGGTCTATTTGGGGCATCCCAAGGCGGAAAAACCCGAAATTTCCGAAGGGGATATCTCCCTTTTTGAGATTGAAGCCGCCTATTTCGCCGGCGATTATGACCGTACCGCGGCACTAATCGATAAATTTCCTTCTATTCCTCCGGAAATGAATTTTCTGTATATCGAACAGCCCGATTGGCGGAGCGGATTTGCCCAGTGTGAGTCCCTGGTGGTGCCCCTGGGACAGTTGCAGAATCATCTTTTGACAACCTTTCACTCCCTCGCCCGCGGGAGGATGGGCGCCGCTTTTCCGGATAAGGGCAAGGACGCCATATACGATATGCAGCACCTCACCTTAAACGAATTGCTCCCCGAGATGGATTCATTTGACGCCTTCTACTATTACGCCCTTTACCGGGTTTTGCAGGATGTCGGGGCGGAACAGGTTGACTTGAATACCGCCGTAAGCATGGCCTTTAAACGGCTGCAACGGCGGGCAAGCCGCATTGACGAGCCGGATACCAGGCGGGATTTTTTGAACCTTAACTATTGGAACCGGGCCTTGAGTCTTGTGGCAAAAGAATATAAATTGATATAGTTGAATTGACATTTTGAGCTTGTTTCAAAACCCGGCCGGTTTTGGGAAAGCCTCATTTGAAAACATTTTTGCGCGGAAGGGAGGTTTATTATGGGAACCATTAAAAAGGTAAAGACGGCGGTGGTCGGCTGCGGGATGATCAGTGATATCTATTTACACAATATGACCGGCGCCTTTGAAATTCTTGAGGTGGTAGGCTGTTGTGATATTATTAAGGAACGGATGGAAAACCGGGCAACTAAGTACAATATCAAACAAATGCGCATTGAGGAAATTTTAGCGGACAAGGACATTGAGTTGGTTCTCAATATTACCGATCCCGTTAATCACCATCTGGTATCCAGCCAGGTTTTGAACGCGGGAAAACACCTTTATTCAGAAAAACCCATTGATCTTTCGATAGAAGCGGCCCGGGAATTGGTTTCCCTGGCGGACAAACAGGGGGTGCTCTACGGGAACGCCCCGGATACCTTCATGGGGCAGGCGGTACAAACCGCCCGGCATTACCTTGATTCGGGCATCATCGGGGACATTACCTCGGTATACGCGACCTTGAACCGGGACGCGGGGCTTCTCGCGGAACGGTTCCCCTTTACCGCCCTACCCGGCGGCGGTATCGGCCTTGACGTGGGGGTTTATTATATAACCGCCATGCTGAGCATCCTGGGGCCGGTAAAGGAAGTTTGTGGCTTTGTGGAAACCCGTAATCCGGAACGGGTGCATTATTTCCCCAATAAAAGCGATTTTGGTGAAAAATTCACCCTCCAGGCGGAAAATCTTGTGGTCGGCAGTTTCCGGTTCGCAAGCGGAATTATGGGTTCCCTCCAGTTTAATTCCAGCAGCATCGGCGATGAAAAGCCCCAGATCGTGATGTTCGGTACCGAGGGGATCCTGTATATGCCGGATCCCAACCGTTTCGGCGGCGAGGTCCGGGTGATTCTCAAGGGGCAGACCGAACCGGTTACCCTTCCCCCTACCCACGGTTTTAGCGAAAACCACCGGGGCATAGGACCCGCGGAGCTGGCCTGGGCCCTGCGGAACGGGCGGAAACCCCGGACCAGCAAAGAAATGGCCTTCCACGGCTTGGAATTGCTCCTGGGCCTCTACAAAAGCTGCGAGACCAAAGAGTTCTATCAGATGACTTCCGCCTTTGAAAGGCCCGCTCCCCTTCCCCGGGGACATTTGGGCAATACCTACGGCGGCAGTCCCGCCGAAGCCGGGCTGGCCCTATAAGCGGGGGGGAAAAGGCAGGGCCCTTTCCGGCTTAAGCTCCGGAAATCCCCTGCCGGTCCTTCCGGGATGCATTGACAAAAGGGGCTTTTTTTTGTAGCCTGTTTTTTACCGCGCCGGTCTTGCCGGCTCCGCTTTTGCGGGGGCAAACCGGGCGGAAAGAAAGGGCATCGTCAGCGACGATGCCGGTAGATAACGGCGGCATAGCTCAGTTGGTAGAGCAAACGGCTCATATCCGTTCGGTCATTGG
>JAITRD010000031.1 GCA_031288575.1 Treponema sp.
AACAAGGTCGGTATCGCCGTGATTTCATTACTCTTTTCCTCGGTTTTTACCTGGGCAAACACCAGCCGGTTCTCGGTTGCCCACGCGCTGACCAGGTGAATAGCTTTGCTCCCTTGCCGGGTATTAAAACTTCCCCGGACTGTTTTCCCGTCTATGGCATCGGACTTTAGTCCACAACCTCCCGTTCCTTGTCCTGTTTTATCGCCCGTACCCATGCCATAAAACACCGTTCAATGTCCAGAGGATTGAGCCGGTTAAACACGCGCCGGTATACATCATGTTTGGGATACCGTGTTTCAGAGGGAGCAACTGCTTCAGCCATGCTTTTTTGGTTTTCCCGTATAGTTCGATGTCTTCCCAGCCTTTGGCGAAGGCCATCACCGCCAAAAGGGTGATGACGATAACTTCGATGAGGGGATAGTATTTCTTCCGATCTATCCGGGGGTCTTTGATGTCATGAAAAAACCCGATGATAGGCGGTATGGATTCGGGGATCATTCGTGCCTCCAATCCCACCCTATCGGCTTTTTTTATCCCTTCTTTACTCCTTTTTTAATGCGCTCGCCCTGAGTTCATATAGGGGCATACTTGCAAGGAAGCCCGGAAATTAGTAGATTAAATATGAGGGGTTTTTCAAAATACAAAATTTTGAAAAGCTTTTGATAACAATTATATTATGAACAAACGAATAAATTTTGAAGATAACATTTTTATACTTACCCGGTGGATCCGGATAATCCGGGATCTATTAATCCTTGACGCGGACCCGGAGCTGTTTTTAGAAAAAATCCTGAGGGACATTGAATTTATCGATACTACCCTGAACGCCCTTTTGGAAAGCCTCATTCAAAACAACCGGCTTATCGAACGGGATATCCAATATGAAAATTTAGCTGACGCGGAATGGCAATTTTCCCTGATTCTGTCTGGATTATTAAAGGGTTCCGGAACTATTTCGGCGGCCCGTTTCCCCATGATCCGGGAAAGAGTTGAAGGCATAGAACAACATAGCCTCGAAAGAAATAAAACCATCGACGGCACCCGGGGGCAAACGGATAAGGATTCCATGGAATCGGTGGTCAGTTCCGACGAATTGAGCGAACTTTTTAAAAATTGAGACGGGCTGAACCATGAGGATTACCGGCGGCATCCTGGGGGGGCGGCAGGTCGCTGTTCCCGAAGGCATTATACGTCCCGCCATGGACCGGATGAGGGAATCGGTTTTTTCAATCCTGGGGGATCTTTCCCGCCGTTCTTTTTTGGATCTCTTTTCCGGTTCAGGAATTATCGCCCTTGAGGCGGCTTCCCGGGGGGCGGACCCTGTTGAAGCGGTGGAAAAGGACCCCCTCAAGGGAAAAATTCTGCTGCAAAACGTGTCTATCTCCCCGGTGAGGATACATTGCCGTTTTATGGCGGCGGAGCTATATATCAAACGCGCCAAAACCGCCTTCGATATCATTTTTTGCGATCCCCCCTTTCCCTATAAATTCAAAGCGGCCCTGATTCGGGACATTGCCCTTTCATCCCTTATGAGGGAGGGTTCCCGGCTGCTTGTCCACCGGCCCAGGGAAGAAGAATACGGGAAGCTGCCGGAAAACCTGAATTCTGAAGACAAGCGGGAGTATGGCCGCTCGGTGGTTGACTTTTTTGTCAGGGTGAATAATGGAGATTTTTTATGAAATTTTGTTGTAATTTTACCGAGAATAAGCAATAATAATATATTATAGGATGAAAAAATTAGGTCTCGAATGGATTATAAAAAATTTTTTGATAGGTTTGATGATCAAAATGGGTTTATAAAAACCATATCCCCCCCCACTATTGACGGAGTTCAAAAGGCCGCCCTGAACCGGAAAGGTAATGTTTTGTTTAATACCGGCGATATTGAAGGGGCGCGGAGGATTTTTTTAACTACCGGCTATTCCGACGGCCTTGTAAGGGTGGGCGACTATTATAAATCAAAGGGCCGGGATTTGGATGCCCTGCGCATGTATTGGATCGCCCCGGATCATATTAAATCCGAACCCATTATTATGCGGTTATCTGCCGTGATAAAAAATTTAATACACGAAGAAGGGGATAATCCCAATGAATGATGATATTGAAAAAAAGACGGCAGACATTCGCGGCGGCGGATCGGCGGATATGGAAAAAATTCCCGGGGATACCGAGGGCACAGAGACGGCAAAATTTGATAACGGCGAACGGGAATATTCGGAAATCTCCGAATATTCTAAAAAGGGTTATCAGTTTCTTAAAGAGAATAAAACAAACGACGCGGTGGAATATTTTCAAAAAATTCTTTCGGTGGATGATAATAATAATTATGCCCTGGTGGGGATGGGGGACGCGACCCGGAAAAAGGGCGCTTTCCGGGAGGCAATGGAGTATTATCAGCGCTGCCTGGCCCATCATCCGGGGAATAACTATGCCCTTTTCGGCCTGGCGGACTGTTATAAGGCCCTCAACCAATACCATAAGGCCATAGAAATATGGGAACAGTACCTGCTTCATGACGATAAAAACATCACCGTATTAACCCGGGTTGCCGACGCCTACCGGAAAGTTCGGGATTTTAAGCATTCAAAGGCGGTGTACCTGCGGGTATTGGAAATGGAAGCCCAAAATCCCTATGCCATTATCGGCCTGGGGCATCTTCATTACGATTTTAAGGAATACCAGGAGGCTCTTTTTTATTGGGAAAAGATGCTGGATTCCAGCAAGGAAAACGTGGATATCCGGGTCCTGACCTCCATCGGCAATTGCCACCGGAAACTCAAAACCTTTGCGGAAGGAACTGCCTATTTTGAACAGGCCCTCAGCCGGGACCCCTATAATTTTTACGCCCTTTTCGGGCTTGCCGATTGTTACCGGGGCCTTAACCAGCAAAACCGTTCCCTGGAATATTGGAACCGCATCCTGGAACAGGATCCCCGCAATAAGGTTATCCTTACCCGGGCCGGAGACGCCTACCGGAACATGGGGAATTATAACCAGGCCGTGGAGTATTACCAGCGGGCCCTTAATATCGAATTTGACATCTACGCGGTTTTGGGGCTTTCCCTGGTGGCCAAGGCCCAGGGAAAATACGATGAGGCCATCGAGTCCCTGAGGCGGCTCATCCAGCAGGATCAAAAAAATTACCGCCTGTACCTGGAATTGGCGGATTGCCGGCTGAAAAAAGGGGACAGGCACCAGGCCATCGAAACATTGGAAGAATTTCAAAAATTGGGGATCCGCAATTCTTTTATTTACGATATGCTGGAAAAAATCAGGCTTTAACGGAAAAATCCCGTGGACAGGAAAAAAAAACGGCCGGTTCTGTGCGGTTTAACCCCCGGGGAACTCCGGGATGTTTTGGAGCCCCTGCCTGCCTTTCGCTCCCGGCAGGTTTTTTCATGGATAGCCCGGGGGGCGCCTTCTTTTTCCGCAATGACCGATCTCCCCCTCCCCTTGCGGGAGGAATTTGAGTCCCGGTTTTTTCTCTATTCAGGCACGGTATCAGGGCGTTTGGAAGATCCCGACGGTACGGTAAAACTCAGGATATCCTTTCCGGACGGGGCGTCTGTTGAGTCGGTACTCCTTTCCGACGGAGAAGGCCGCAAAACCGCCTGCCTTTCCACCCAGGCGGGATGTCCCGCGGGCTGTGTATTCTGCAAAACCGGCTCCCGGGGGTTTTTCCGCAATCTTGAAGCTTCGGAAATAACGGAACAGTTCCTCCGTCTCCGTTTTTTGGGGGCGGATATTTCCCATATCGTTATCATGGGCATGGGAGAACCCCTCCTTAACCTGGGGGAACTGAGGAAAGCCCTGGACATTCTCATGGCGCCGGAGGGCCTGGGAATTTCCAAGCGGCGGGTTACCCTGTCTACCTGCGGCATTGTTCCAGGCATCCGGGACTTGGCGGATCGGGGCCCCCCGATCCGCCTTGCCCTTTCCCTGACCACCGCCGACGAGGCCCTCCGGGAGCGGCTTATGCCTGTCGGCAAAACAAACCCCCTCCCCCAGGTCAAAAAAGCCCTCCTGTATTACCAGGAAAAACAGGGCCGCCGCATCACCCTGGAGGCGGTGCTCTTGGGAGGCATCAATACCCGCCGGCAGGACGCGGATGCCTTGGCGGATTTTGCCCGGGGCCTTGACGTAATGGTCAACCTTATCCCCTGGAATGCCGCGGAAGTTCCGGAATTTGAGGGTCGCCCCCTTAAAGAACCCGGAATCCGGGAAATAGAGGAATTTAGCGCCGCGCTGGAAAAACGGGGGCTCAAGGTTACCCGGCGTCTGCGGAAGGGCCGGAATATTGCCGGGGCCTGCGGGCAATTAGCGGGAGAGTAACCGGGCGGCCGCCCAAGGGCGCTTTAGAATGACCGGGCAAACCAGGAAAAAACTGCCTGGAAAAGGCCGATAAGGGCGCCGAGGATGGCGCCGAAGAGGTTGATCCATTTAAGTTCCCGGCCAATAACATCCAGAACTATCCGTTCCACCTTGATCATTTCCAGGGAGTCTATCCGCTCGGTAACCATGGTTTTAATATCAATGGATCCCAAGGCGGAACCGATTTGCACCTCCGCCAGGGCAAGGATCCTGTCCCGGATGAGGGAGTCCAGCATTTCCTTCTTTTCCCGGTCGATTAAAAGAAGATCCCTAAGGGGGTATTCCCCCAGCTTCTTAAGAAATTCCCCCGCAGGGCCCAGATTTTTCCTGATAAAAAGGAGTATTTTCCGGCCCGGAGATTCTAAAGGCGCCGAAGAAGAGGAAAGATCCCGGATTATTTCCCCCAGGGGCTTATCCAGGCGGGCAGCCAGGATTTCCATAACAAACCGGGCCAGTCCCTCCAGGGTATTTTTTTCTGCGAGGATGTCCCGGAGTGTCTGCTGAAAAAGCTTAATAATCCGGTCCCGGATGGCGGCATTTTGCAGCAGGGTATCTATCTGCGTAATAAGATCATCAATAATTTCCGGCATCCGTTCATGAAGGGTCCGGTCGTATTGCCCCGCGGAAATAAAAAACCGCTGAAAAACGCTGAGTTTGAGGATGGCATTGGCAAGAAAAATACGGCCTTGGACTTCAAGTTCCCCCCGGATATCTTCCCGTTCAAGAAACTGAATAAATAAAGCCCTGAGCCGGGGAAAGGCCTGTTCCAAAAGGGGGTTCAGGTAAAAGAAGACCCCTTCCCCCTCGGTTTTGAGCGCGGAGGCAATAATCCGTTCCAAATTTTCCCGCAGCTCCGTTATTTGCCTTTCGCCGAAAAGCTCCCAAAGACCGGCCTTAAAAAAAAACCGGTCCAGGGCCTGATTGACCGCGGACTCAAGGGCCGGGGAATTGAGAAGCCCCTGAAAAAAAAAGGCCAGAACTTCGGCAACATCCCCGTCCCCGTTTATTCCGGATAAAAGGCGGGAAAGGGGAAGGCCGGACAAATTTTCGGTATATCCCGCTACGGCGGTTTTAACGCCCTCCCGGACATCTTCCCGGCGGAGCCGCTGCCCGATAATTTCCGGCGTGATAAGTTCCCGTTCAACCATGCCGCCGATGGCCTCGGCAAGTATATGCCGCCGCCGGGGCAATATTCCCGGGGTAAAGGGGATCTTTATTCCAAGGATCCTTATCTCCCGCAGGGGCCGGAAGAGCATTTTAATGGCCACCGCATTGGTAACATACCCAATGAGGGCTCCCGCCAGGGCGGGTACGATCAGGACAAGGAAGAGGCTCATTGGGTCATGGACTCCGCCGCGGTTTTGGCCCGGGCTTCATTATCATAGATGAGGATCGCGTCGTCTTTAAGCCAGCCCCGGTAATTGCCCTCTACCAGGACCCAAAGCTCGGCCTTTCCCTGGTTATTTACATAGCGGCGTTCCAAAACCGGCACTACAGAACCGCGCCGGAGATATCCCAGGGAAATCCCCCCCTGATCCGGAAGCTCCATCACATGGGTATAGGATGCGCTGACGACCCCGTAACCGATAAGAGCCCGGGAAAGGGGATGGGTGGGCGGCGGCAGGAGGGGTATTTCCTCAACGGACCGGGTACAGGAAAGAAGAAGAAGAAACGCCGCCACCAAAGATCCGCAACGGTAATTAAAAGAAACCCCGGTTCTCATGGTATAAAAATATACCCGCTTTTATCTTTCTATGACAATGCTAAATCAAGGTATGCTTTGAGCTGGGGCAGCAGGAGAAGATCCGAATCGGCAAAATCCATTTGTTCGATTTCCCCGGGGACGGCCCATGACCACTGGGTATGTTCCGCAAGTTTACAGCCAAGGGGGGAAAAATAAACCCGGTAGGCGTTAAGAAGCCGCTTTACCCCGCGGTGTTCAAAAAAAACACTTCCCAGAAAGGGGCCTGTCTCTATGGCAACGGAAAATTCTTCTTTATACTCCCGGACAAGGGCTTCCTCATCGGTCTCCCCCGCCTCAACCTTGCCGCCGGGAAATTCCCACTTTTCCCCTAAATCCCCCCCGCTTATCCGCCGGGCGATAAAAAGCTTGCCGTCTTCTATCGCAATGCCGGCAACGGATCTACCCGCCGCGGCCATCTAAAGGAGCAGCGCCTGGGGAAATAAAAAATGAAGCACCGCCACGGCAAGAATAAAAAACCCCATCCATCTTTTATTTTTGTGCAATGCCGTCTCCATTTTTTCGTATTTTTCGGGGCCGACAACCGAATGTTTCCGGTAATATTCAAAAACAAGGACAAACCCCCCGATAAATCCCGCAAAAGCGGGGATTATATCCCCCACTATCGGAATATCCCCCTGGACTGAAGAAAGAAGTTTTAGCAGCGCGGTAATCACAGACAGGATGCCAAGGATTAAACGGAAATTTCCGCTGCCGAAAACAAGCTGAATGCCGGAATCGGGAGACCGCTCCGCCCCCTCTTCATCGGTAATAAGAATATACCCGGTCAGGGCATTAAAAAATATTGATAAAAAATAAAACTGTATCATAAATCTTACTCTCTGTTACTTATAACATAGTCCTTTATTCTTTTCTTGATCAACATATTTTTGAAAAAATTGCCGGTTCCCGGGAAAAAAACTGATTTGGGAACCCCGCCGGTCCTCCGCAAGTTCCGTAAAATGAATCCCCTTTTTATTCCGCCCTTAGCTTTAGGGTTTTGCGTTCCCTTTCGGTTTGTACCAGGACGAGAAGTTCCGGCGCTTCAAAGGGAACCGAAAAACGGAATTCCTCTTCGGGGTTCAGGCTGAAAAAGAAACGCTGGCCGGCTATGGGAGGGCTTTCGCCGGTTTCGGCACCGGACAGGGCGATGGAAACCGCCACATCCACCGCGCCGGTATATGCCCGGCTTTCTTCCTTACAGGTTTTTTTTATGGCAAGATAGGTAAGGCCCTGGAAACGCAGCGCTGAAAAGCTAAGGGTGTTTCCTTCCAGGACAATTTTCCGGCCGGAACCGGTAAGAAGGGACGCAAGGGATATAAAAACCACCATTATCACAATGGAGACAAA
>JAITRD010000130.1 GCA_031288575.1 Treponema sp.
GCCAGGGCCCGGTAGAAACGGGCGGAAAATTCCAGGTGCCCCCTGAGGGATTCTTCCCCGGGGAGGGTTAGCTGTTTTTGCAAATCCCCCGCCGGGGGAAAGAGGAAGCCCGCCACGTCTTTAATCTCGCTGGTTTCAATAGCGTGGTTGACCTTGTCCAGTTTTTTGAGGATCTTTTCTGTTTTTGTCCCCCCCGGATCCCTCGGGGCGGATTTTAGTTCCTCCCAGGCCCTTTCCGCCGCCCGCGCCCCATCTTCCGCCAAGGCCCGGATGGTCTTAAGGCCCCCAAGGAGGCTTTCCAGGACCGCCCGGTACCGCTCTTCCCGGGCTTTAATTGCCTCGGGCGCATAAAAGTCCCCGTCGATGCGGGCAAATGCCTCCTTCAAGGCGCGGTTTATCTCCTGCCGCCGTATGGGCAGGTCCAGGAGGGCCTGGGGGGACGAGATGCCTGTGCCCGAAAGGGCGATGCCCTCGGCGGAGAGGCGGTAATTGGGAAGCCGGGGAAATTGGCGGAAACGGTTTTCAAACCATGCCGCGTAGAGGGAGAGCCGCTGGTCGGTGAGGACCCGTCCCCCGCCGGCGGAGGGAGCCTGGAAGGGGCGGCCGTCCCGGAGGGCCCGGACCGACCATGTTTCGACCGGGTTAAGCCGGAGGGATTCCGCCAGGGCCCGTTCTTCAAAGAGGGCCCCCTTAAAATGGGTTTTAAGCTCCGGGAAAGCAAGATCCAGCCCGGCAATCCAAATGGCGGAGGCCCCCAGGACCCGGGCGAAATCCCAGGCGGTGGTGGCCACCGAGCCTCCCGCCCCTAAGGCCCCCTTGGGATCCAGGCGGTCTTCAATAAAGCGGCCCAGGGGAAAGAGAGACCCGCAGAGAAAAGCCCGCCCGAAGGGGTGTCGCAGTACCGGGGGGTATACCGCGGATTCGGCAATCAGGCAGGTCCTCCGGGCCGGGGCCCGGTCCAGGTGCCGGGCGTTCCAGTATTGGGGATCCACGGCCACGGCAAAATCCGGATCGATCCCCCTGCTGAGGAGGAACCGGAGGGATGTGTCCACCGCCAGGATAACGCAGCGTTCCGCGATGGCTTCCAGGAAGGGCTCCAGGCGGTCCAGGGAAGGGCCCGCGGCCGCCAGGAATACCGGGAAGGGCCCTCCGGGGGCCCTGAGAAGGCAGTTTTCCAGGCGGGCTATCCCGGGAAGGTCCCGGATGGCTTCCCTGTTGGCCGCCAGGTTCCGCACCCAGCGTTTGCCGAACCGTTTCAGGGTGGCCTGATTCACCTCGTCCCGGGAAAGCCAGCTTTTGATATGCCGCTCGGCTTCGGCATACCAGGATTCGTCGATTTGGAGAAGGGCCCGGTTCCGGATAAGTTCCGGGGTCTCCGGCAAAGAACCGCCCCCGTCCGCCCCGTTGCGGCCCGCAAAAAGCCGCAGGGCGCCGATCAGGGCGTCGGCGCTGCCCCCGACGACAAAGGCGGTTAGCGGGTGTTTGAGGAGGGCCGTCAGGTCCCGGCTTTCCAGGGCTTTTTTGAGGATTTCCGGGCGGCGCTCCACAATAACAAGGGGCCGGCCGGGAAAACGGGCCGCGGCGGCCTCCGGGGCGTAGCCGAGGCCAAAACCCAGAAAAACTATGGGACCCTCCCTGGAAAGCCCCTCGGCGGCGCGGCGCCCTTCCCGGGCCGGGTCCCGGGGGGAATGGACATGGAGGCCCTTGACAACCAGGGTCGGCGGCCCCGAGGCGGAGGCTTCCGCCCGGATATCAAGGCCTTCCCCGGCTTCTTCCGGGGGCCTTTCCCGGGCCAGGATCTCCGCCAGCCCCGGAAACCGGCTTTGCAGGACAGGGCTGTTGATGTCCCAGGGCTTTGGGCTTTCCATGGCTATTCCAGTTCCAGGATAATGGTCATGCCCGGAAGCAGGGGGGTTCCCGGGGCGGGACTTTGCCGGCGGACCCATCCGTCCCCCTTCAATTCGATGTGGAAGTCGTCCCGGAGCAGCAGGGGAAGGAGGTGGCGTTTGGAGTAGCCGGAGAAATCCGGGATATAATCCTTTACCACCGGATAGCTTTCCGAGGGAAGGGTAATGGAACCGGGGTGGCCTATCTGGGGATTCCTGCCCCGGGGAATGCCCAGGTAATCCACCAGGGCTTCGGCGGCATCCCGGATAGGAGGAGCGGCGATGCGGCCCCCAAGGTAGGAGGAGCCCTGGGGCTTAATGATAACCATGTAGAGTATCAGCGAAGGATGTTCCGCCGGGAGCAGGGCGATACAACTGGCAATAAAGTCGCTGGGGGAATAGGCCCCGGTGGCGGGATCGATGAGCTGGGCGGTTCCGGTCTTAACCGCCAGGGACAGATCCTGCACATTGGCCCGCCACCCCGTGCCGATGCCCGAAGTAACATCTACCATATAGGAACGCATGGCCCGGGCGGTTTCGGCCTTGAGGACCCGCCGGGGAGAACCGGCGCTATAGTTCTCGACGGCCTTGCCGTCGGCGGAAACAATCCGGGAGACGATCCGGGGAGGGACCAGGATGCCGTCGTTGGCTACCGCCGTGGCGGCCTGGATCATTTGCAGGGCGGAAACCGCGATTTCCTGGCCCATGGCCATGGTGGGTTTGGACCGCTCGGACCAGCGCTCGGCGGGGCGGAGAAATCCCGCGGTTTCCCCGGGATTTCCCGCCCCGGTCCGGCTGCCGAAACCAAAATCCCGGAGGCCCGCCGAAAAGGCGCTTATCCCCAAACGGTCCGAGGCATAGGCCGCCCCGGCATTGCAGGAGTAGATGATGATCTCCCGGGGGCCCACCTGCCCGTGGGCGTCAAGGCAGTTGATGACGATCCGTTCCCCCCGGCCGGTCACATGCTCATAGTGACCGTTGCAGATAAAGGTACTGTTATCGGTCATCACCCCGGCATCCAAAAGGGCGGAAATGGAAAAAACCTTAAAAACCGACCCCGGCTCATAGGACCAAATGGCGGGCCGGTCCATCCGGGTTATTTCCGTAGAGGACCTGATATCGTTGGGGTCAAAATCGGGAAGGGAAGCGGAGCCCAGGACATCCCCGGTCCGGGGGTCCATGGCTAAAAGCATCACCGCTTCGGCCTTGTTTTCGGTAAGGGTCCGTCCGGCGATTTCCTCAAGGATATGCTGGACATTCACGTCAATAGTGAGGACCACCTGGTTGCCGTTCTTTTCATCCCTGTCCTGGGGAGAAAGCTCCTTGTCAAAGGCATATTCTATCCCCGCAAGGCCGTTATTTTCATTTCCCACAAAACCGACGATTTGGGCGGCCAGGTTTCGTTCCGGATAAATCCGCCCCACGATGGGTTCAATGCTGACCCCCCCCAGCGTTCCCTCTGCCCGGGCCTTTTCGACGCGTCCCATGGTTGACTGATCCACCTGTTTTTTTAGGTAGACAAAATCACTTGCGGAACCGGCAATCCGCTCAAAAATTTCCTTCTCGGGGATCTCCAGGATAGGGGCAAGTTCCCGGCTTAACAAAACCGGGTCCGTAATTTCCGGCCGCCACACGCTGATATTGCCGAGCCGGGTCTGGAGGGCCAGAATGCGGCCGTTCCGGTCCAGAATGGGCCCCCGTTCCGCAAAACGCTTTGACTGGGCCGCCGGCCCGGCATCTTCGTTTTTTAACATGAGGGTCCCGTACCTGAAAAGCAGGCTCCCCCCGGCCAAAGTTAATAAAGACAAAAAAATAAGAATCCGTTTCCTGATGTTTTCAGGACGGGAGGCAGCTCTTTTTTTAAAATCCCTTTCGTAGGTATAACTCATTTAATTCCTAATACCTTGCCGATGATATGATCCAGGGGGACGGGCCCGTAAGAACGGGAATCGTAGGATTGCAGGGTATTGTCCCCCAGGGCAATAAATTCATTTTTTTTCGTAATTTCGGCGCACCGTTTTACCGCTACTTCCCCCGCGGGGGTATAAAAGACCACCACATCCCCCTGTTTTGGCCGGGCCCACCAAGCAATATAAGCGCCGGACCAGGGAAGCCGAAAACCGTAGACCATTTTATTGACCAGAAGCACCGAACCGGGCTTAATAACCGGCATCATAGACTGCCCTTCGGTAAGCATAAAATCAAAAAGAAAAATTTTCATAAAGAGAGCCGCGATAAACGCCCCCAGGATGGCCCTTCCCATTTTTTTAGATGAGGTTTCTTTTTCCATAACGGCATATCTTGTGACAGGAAGTATAATCATTCCCCTTAATAATGTCGATAAACCAATATCATGAAAAATTATATAGCGAAACAGCGTGTCCGCCCCCGGAGACAGCCCTCTCCCCTGCTGCGGGCAGCAGCCCGCCAAAAAAAGGCAAGCCTCCCCGGCAGCGGCCCTTCAGGATTTTTCATGGAAGGGATCAAACAAAAACCGATCCATAAGAAATGCCCGCAGTATAAAAGAATAAAGCCCTTCCTTACCTTCCAGCGGCTTAAGGGATCTTTTTCCCCCTTTTCCGGTTTTTTTGGGGGGCGGGGGAAAAAGAAAAACCCGGACAAAACCAAAGCCAGGACGCCGGCGGAACAGAAGGGAAAAAACACCAGCCCTCCCTTTCCCCCTTCCTCTTTTCCCCTGATCGTTTTAGGGGGGCTCCTTTTCTTCTCTATACTTACCGTAACCCAGGCGGATTTTTTTTTAAAGGATTCTTTCCCGGAAACCAATTCCTTGGAACTCCGGGAAGATGACCGGGAACTTCAGCAAAATTTGGCTTCCTACGCGGGGCTTACCCCGGTCTTGGCCTCTGCCGCCGATGACTGGATCCCCCTGGATCTGATGGAAACCTTTGCCTGGAAAACTTATACCGTCAGAAAGGGCGATTCGGTTTCCAAAATCGCCCTGGACCATGCTATTTCCATGGACGCCATCATTGCTTCCAATAATATTGCCAATGCCCGGCGCCTGCGGGAAGGGGAAATCCTGAGGATTCCCAATATGGACGGCATTCCCTATACCCTAAAACCGGGGGATACCCTTTCCAATATATCCCTTTCCATGGGGGTGCCCCTGGAAGTCATCCTGGATGCCAACGATATCCAGAATGAAAATATCAGCTCCGGAACGGTACTTTTTATTCCTGGGGCCAGGATGCCGAAGGAGGACCTGAAACTTGCCCTGGGGGAACTTTTTATTTACCCTCTCCGGGGCAGGCTAACTTCCCCCTTTGGGTGGCGTAATGATCCCATCAGCGGGGAAAGGCGGTATCACGCGGCGATGGATTTGGCGGCCCCTTCGGGCACCCCCATTAAAGCAGCCCTGGACGGAAGGATTAATTCGGTAGGCTTTAACTCGGTTTATGGGAAATATATCATTATTTCCCACAGCGGGGGGTATCAAACCATGTATGCCCACTTAAGCGTTGTTTCGGTCCGGGAAGGCGCCTATGCGTATCAAAACACCAAGATCGGCGAAGTGGGCAGTACCGGTTATAGCACGGGACCCCATCTGCATTTTGCAATTTATAAAAACGGCAGGGCGGTTAATCCCTTGGACTTACTTTCCCCTTGATCTTTTTTACAGGGAATTGTATAAAGAAGCCAATAAATTTCTTTCGAAATCTATTGGCTTTTTAAGGAAATTTCAGCGTACAAACATGGGAGGATGTATGCGGAGACTTGTTTTTATCTTGATAGGTTTTATCGCGGTGGTAACGTTTATCCGGGCTTTTGATTACCCGGGGATCCATAACACCGGCCTGTCATCTTTGGATATTTCCGCGGAAATTTCAGACCCGGTTTTCGATAAAAATAATTAATCTATAAGATCTTGCGGCTCCCAGAGGTAGAGAGTACACTTAATTTATGACCATTGATAACGGAATAATAGCTCCCGATAGTTTTGAAATTCTGTTGAACGAAACCTGCGATCGTCTATGGGAAAAGAAGATTCAGCTATCCCTGCACAGGCTGGGAGAATTAGACGCCCTGCTTGGGGGCCTGGAGCGGGAACTGGATGATTTTTTGCTCCAGGAAAAAAGACCGATAATAAACCTGTGAAAGTAGCGGAAGAGAGCGGCCTTTTCCCGTTGAGGCTGTTCCAAAACTTCAGTTTTTGGAACAAGTTCCGTTACTAATCGGCGTTTTTTAGCCGGAAGGCGGGCGGGGCTTATCTTTTTTCCCCCAGCTTGTGAAAAAAAGCTGGATAGAGTCCCAAAGCTGTTTTAATCCCCCTCCGGCTTCCATTGTTTCCCCGGTTATCAGAGAAAAACGCCTGAGTTCCCCCCTTTGGTCAAAGAGAATAAGTTCTCCTACAGGGCTTCCCGCCGGCAGGGGGGCAGTCAGGGGCTCCACGATTTCCGTTTCCCACCGAAGGGATGCCCCCCGTTCCGCGGGGGCCGTAAAAACCAGGGATTCCCCGGGAAGGATCGGCACATAATCACCCTGTCCCTTCCAAATCCGCGCCGCCGGCAGTTCCCCTAATTCGGGCCTGAGGGTTTTAAAATGATCAAAACCCCAGGTAAGGAGGCGCCGCCCGTCTTCATCCCGGATCCGGTCCCCCCGGTAAGCGGCGGGAGCCCCCAGGATAACCGCGATAAACCGGGTCCCCCGGCGCTCGGCGGTAAGGGCGATATTATAACCCGCCTCGTCTATGTACCCCGTCTTGAGGCCGTCCACCCCCTCAAAGCCCTCGGCGAGGAGGGTGTTGTGGTTGCTTTGCAGGATCGTCCCGGGACGGTTCCGGTAGGCCTCGCCGACGTTGGAAACCTTGGGATAGGCAAATTCCCGGACCGAATGGAGGTTTTTAAGGCTTTCCGGATGGAGCCGGAGGTATTCCCTGCAAAAATAGGCAAATTCCCGGGCGGTGGTAATATTTTCTTCGGAAATCCCCGAGGGCTCGACAAAACGGGTTTGGAAAAGCCCCATCTCCCGGGCTTCCCGGTTCATGAGCCCGACAAATTCCTCCACCCTGGGGGCAAAACGGAGAGCCACCGCCACGGCGGCGTCATTGCCCGAAGGGATGGCCAATCCCAGAAGAAGCTCCCCCAGGCTTACCCGCTGCCCCGCCGCCAGAAACATAAGGCTTGACCGGGGAGGCTGGTTAATGGCCCAGCTTTCCCGGGAAAGGGGGACGATCTCCTCCAGGGCCGCCCTCCCCGCGGCGATCTCCTGGAGGGCAATGTGGATCGTCATGAGCTTGGTTAGAGACGCGGGGGGAATCTCCTCGTCCCCGTTTTTAACATAGAGCAGGGTCCCGGTGGCGGCGTCCATAAGAACCCCCGCCCGGGACTCCAGTATGGGCGCCTCCTGGGCGGAAAGGGGCAAGGAAGAGAAAACACCCAAAAGGCAAAAAAGAAGATCCCCAAAATCGGGGAACATATTTTTTTTTCTCGTTTTCATTGAATACCGTAAAATTTACCTTTAGATTACCCTACTATAAAAAGAATCCCGGGATTATTCTATCCGGGAAAGGGGATTTTTCTGCCGCCCCTTTGCCTTTCATTTAAGGGTAATCTCAACCACCGTATCAACCGGGTCAGGGAGGGGATAGTTATCGTAAGTTTGGGGGTTGAGAAAGAAAAAGGCATGTTCCCGGTACTCCGCAAGGTTCCAGTAGTCGGCCGGCTGCACCTCGCTGCCGTCGGCAAGGAGCCGGAGCTTTTCTATTTTCCCCGCCAGATAGGGCAGACACACGGCTCCTGCCTGAGCCTCGTATATGTGGACGTAGAGTTTATTGCCCCGCTGGGTAAAACGGCCCCATTCGGGCTTATCAAAGGATGCGGCGCCGCAACAGTAGACGCTTTCCCCGTTCCGGTCCATCCAGCGCCCCACTTCTTCCAGGATCTCCCTGGACGCGGGGGGAAAACAGCCCCTTGCGTCGGGGCCCACATTGAGGAGCAGGTTGCCGTTTTTTGAGACACATTCGGTCAGCATCCTTACCACCATTTCCGCGGATTTCCAATGCCGATCCCCGGCGCAATAACCCCAGTGGTTGTTCAGGGTAATGCAGGCCTCCCAGGGGACGCTTTCCCCCAGCTCGTTGCGGATTCCCCGGGGGGGGATCATCTGTTCCGGGCAGGCGAAGTCCCCCGCAAAGGCGCTGGGGTTTGCCGTAAGGATGGTGCCCGAATTTTCCCCGGAACCCTCAAGGCGGTTGTCGGTAATCAACTGGGGCTGGAGGGAACGGGCCATTTCTATCAATTCGGAGGCCTTCCACTTTTCCCCAGCCATTTCGCCGTAGGAAAAATCGAACCACATAATGTCCAGTTTGCCGTATCCGGTAAGCAGCTCCCGGACCTGGCCGTGCATAAATTCAAGATAGCGGTTAAAATCCCGGTTTTCATTGCCGTAACCCCGGGTGTCCCTCATCGGATGCTGCCGGTCCCCGTAGTGGGGAAAATCAGGATGCCGCCAGTCAATGATGGAAAAATAGAGCCCGACCTTGATGCCCTCCGCCCGAAAGGCCTCTACATATTCTTTCACCAAATCCCGCCGGGCCGGGGTATTAGTCGCTTTAAAATCCGTTAAGTTCGTGTCCCAGAGGCAAAAACCGTCGTGATGCTTGGCGGTAAAAACCGCATACCGCATTCCGGCCTTTTTTGCCAGCCCCGCCCATTCCCGGGGATTGTACCCTTCGGCTTTAAATTCATGGAAATAGCGCAGGTACTCCTCCTGGGGCATCCTTTCGGTACTGCGGACCCATTCTCCCCGGGCCGGAATGGCGTAAAGCCCCCAATGGATAAACATACCGAACCGGGCCTCGCTAAACCACCTGGTCCGTTCAGTCCGCTCAACAATATTTTTGTTTGCCATAACA
>JAITRD010000229.1 GCA_031288575.1 Treponema sp.
ATTGGGGCGCCCACTCCGTGTCCGGGTCCAGGGGATATATGGGGCGTTTGACCATCCGGTAGGGTAAAGTTTCCAGCACCTCATTGGAGCAGCCCCGGGAGGTGGCCATGATGGCCCGGGCGGCGATGGTACGGAAGCAGGGTTCCAGGTATCCCAGCTTGACCGCCACCAGGCAATAGTCCCGGGGATCAACGCCCAGGGCCGGGAGGAGTTCGGGATCGCCGAAACCTATGTGCTTGGAGGTCAGGGTGAACAAAAGGTTTCGGGAGGAAATCAGGACCAGGTCCGCATGGTAGGGGCCGTAATCTAAAACGATTTTTTTCACCCGGACCCTAAGGGGAATCTTTTTCCCGTTGGCCTTGTCCCAGTTGCCGCCCAGGGTGATATCCAGCTCCGATCCTTCCCCAGCCTTAATGCAGGCCGCCGCCGCGGGGGCATCGTAGAAGCCCGAATAGAGCAGGGGGGTGGGAAGTTTGCCGGCCTCCTCCTGGGTTTTTATAATTTCTTCCAGAAGATCCGTCGAGTCTCCGGCGGCGCCGGCAGTGGGGTTATCCCCGGAATCGGAAATAAAAACCGGCCTTTCCCCTTTTTCAAAAACCGCCTGGTAAGCGGCGGCTACGGCTTCCTTTGAGGGATAATGTTCCGTGCGGAACCGGAACTCCTTCCGGCGGTCCCAGAATTGTACTGCCAGCTCCTTGGCAGCGCTGTCGGCGGCGGCCTTGTCCTCTTCAAAGGACGTAACCAGCACATGGGCGGCGTTGTTCTCGTTATCGGCCCAGGGGAAACCCAGGAGTATGGAAGCGGCCAGGACGGCGGGATTTTTTTCAGCCTTCCTGCATCCCTCAATGAGGGACATCATGGGTTCCATGGCGGTTTCTGATTTTTCGCCCGCCACCATCATGGGGATCCTTTGCCGGGCGGTATAGAGTTTTTTTCCGGCTTTAAGGGCTTTAAGGAGCACCGTCGCGGCATGGATCCCCGTCTCAAAGGGGTCCACATGGGGGGCCGTTTTATACCCCACAAAACCGTTAACCGCCTTGAGGAATTCGGGGGTAATGGTGGCGTGCATATCCAGGGCGGCGGTAAAGGGAATGTCCGGAAGCAGTTCCCTCAGGGCGGAAGCGAGATCCCCCTCCACACAACGGCAGCCTTCGATTTTCATGGAACCGTGCAGGCCAAGGCATACCCCGTCAATGGGGCCCTCTTTAAGGGCTTCCCTGGTGCGTTCCAATATTTCCGCTTTAAATTTATCATAAAATGCTGCGGAGACTACGCCGTTAGGCACGGCCCTGGCCTGAATGGCAGGAACAATGCCGGCCCCCGCGTCTTTTAACGCCTTTACAATTCCCGCGGTTGAGGAACGGGGAAGCACCCCCTCCCGGGTTATTTCAGCGCCCCTAAAAATAACAAATTCATTTTCCCCGGTAATAATGGGATTGAAAGAATTAGACTCATGGCTAATGCCGCCGGTTAATATACGCATAAAAACACCTCGTTCATTATATCCCCCGCAAAGCGCAAAAACGCGCCATTAATAGTGCGGCAGGCTTGCCGGAACCTACATTATCTTTATTTCAGCCTGATTTTCCGCGGATTCGTAAATAGCGTCCAAAAGTTTGGCGCTTTCAAGAACATTGTCAATGTGGCTTCGGGTCTTTAATCCCTCCCGTACCGCCTCGATAAAGCGAAGGTCTTCCCGCTCATATTGGTCGGGGATGATGTAGTCAGGTTTTACCGTTTGTAATACGCCGTTTTCCGCGGTATAAAAGGTGAAATCCTTCCCGTAGTTAAGCCTGATTCCGCCCTTGTCGCCCATAAAGTCTATGAACATTTCATCGACATTGATATTCTGGGCCCAGGCGCCGTTAAAATTGATACTGGGCCCGGAGGTGCGGATAAATCCGCTTACCATATCTTCCACATCGCAGATCCCGTCCAGGACAGGCGGCCCTGCCCACATCTTGTTAAAAACATAGGCGGGGATATCCTTCCCCAGTTTGTTGTAGGTATTGGCGGTAACGGTGTGAATTTTTACCCCGGTAATGTAGAGGATGAGGTCGAGAAAATGGATGCCCCAATCAATCAGCACGCCGCCGCCGGAATTTTTCTTGGACGTAAAATCGCCGCCCAAGCCGGGTATGGACCGGTGGCTGCGGAATGAGCAGTAGATATGATACAGTTCGCCGAGTTTTCCCTTTTCAACATAATCCTTGATAAGCTCCACCGATTTATTGTACCGGTTGCAGACCCCGATGTTGAGAATCAGGTTTCTCTTGTTTGCCTCATCCGCCATTTCCCGGGAGAGACCGTAGTTGACGGTAATAGGTTTTTCGCAGAAAACGTGTTTCCCCGCCCGGAGGGCATCCATGGTGATAGTATAATGAGAAAAATTCGGGGTTAGCACATATACTACCGCTACTTCCTTATCCTGGAGGGCAATTTTATAATCGGTCAGCGCCTGTTGTACGCCGTAGTTTTTCTTTGCGGCATTTGCCCGTTCCTCAATAATATCTACCGCGTATTTAATTTCCACGCCTTCCATCTTTGAAAGCGGCCCCAGGTGAGCAATATTGGCAATCTTCCCGCAGCCAATAATTGCAACCTTTAAGTTACCCATAAATACCTCCGTGGCATTGTTAATTTACAATTAGTATAATGCATAAATTCTTCCCTGTCACGCCGAGGCCCCAGGG
>JAITRD010000297.1 GCA_031288575.1 Treponema sp.
GGCGGCATTGGATATTTCCCAAGGCGGGAAGGTGCTTATTATCAGCGATTTTCACATGGGCGCCGGCCGGCGGGACGACCTGGCCGATAACGGCCCCCTGCTTACGGAAATTCTGGAGGAATATTATTTTAAAAACGGCTGGTACCTGGTTTTAAACGGGGATATTGAGGAACTGCAGCGTTACTCCCTGGGAAATATCCAAAAAAAGTGGCCTTCCTTATACCAGGTTTTTGATCATTTTGCCGCCGAGGGCCGGCTTTTTAAAAACCTGGGAAACCATGACGAGGACCTCCTCTTTGAAAAGAATTATCCCTATCCCCTGTATAACGCGATCCGCATTGAAACCGGGCTGATCCCCGTCTATGTTTACCATGGTCATCAGTCCTCCAAAGTCTATATGAATTATAATAACCTCATCCGGGTGGGGCTCCGGTACCTGCTCAAACCCATCGGCATACGGAATATCTCCTCCGCCCGGAATCCTTACCGGCGCTTTTATGTGGAGAAACAGGCCTACCGCTTTTCCCTGGAAAACAACTGCATCTCCATTATCGGCCATACCCACCGGGCCCTTTTTGAGTCCCTGGGCCGGTTTGATTACATTAAATTTGAGTTGGAGCGGCTGTGCCGGGATTATCCCGCCGCGGAGGGGAAAAAGCGGGAATGGATCGCCGCGGAAGTACGGGCCCTCCGGGTGGAGCTGCGCAAACTCCGGCGGTCGGAACGGCGGAATGTCCTCCGGCAGAGCCTCTACGGGGAAGAGCTTCCGGTGCCCTGCCTCTTTAATTCTGGAAGCGCCATTGGGAAGAAGGGAATCAACGCCATTGAGTTGGATAATGAAAATATTGCCCTGGTCTATTGGTTTACCGAGGGAAAGGGGCGGAAATTTATAAGCCGGGGCTGGTACAGGGTGGAAAAATTCCCCAACACCCTTTACCGCCGCTCGGTTCTTAACCAGGACCGGCTTAATTATATACAGGCCCGGATAGAACTTTTGGGAAAGTACCTGGATTCGCCGGATTCTTCCACTTAGGTGTTCCGCCAAGGTTCCTATTAAGGAAGGCTGTTTTTTATCCGATCTATGTAGGGGATAATAATTGCTTGACGGATGTTTAGGTAAAGGATCATTATTGGATATGAGGAGATTGTAAGTGGCCGATTACGGGAGACCGAGGATCTTTGGCAGGGTTATTGTCCTATTACTGCTCATTATCGCTTTGGCGGGAGGCGGGCTTGTCTGGTTTGATTATCTTAATATTATTGACGCGAAAACTGTCCTCGCTCCTTTTTACCGTTTTATCGGCAGGGAAGGGCGGACCCAGCCGGAAACTGTTCCGGATGAGGCCCTGTCCCTGGACGCGGAACGCCTGGCGGTGCGCCTGGAGGCTCTGGAATTGCGGGCCCTGGAACTGGACCGGCGGGAACAGGATATGGGCATCCGGCAGGGCGAAATCGAACAAATGGCCCAGGAACTGGAGGAACGGCAAAAAGCGCTGGATGAACGGGAGAATTCCTTCAATGCTCTCCGTCAAGAAGCCGAAACTAAAGACAGAAACGTTGAACAGAACGCCCGCTATTTAACCGGCATGCTGCCGGAACGGGCGGTCGGCATTATTACATCAATGGACGATCAGGACGCTATCGACGTTTTCCGGAAGACCGAAGAAATCGCTCAAGCCGAGGGGACCACTTCCATTGTGTCCTACTGGTTATCCCTCATGGCGGAAACCCCCGAAGGGGCCGCCAGGGCCGCGGAACTCCAGCGCAAGATGGCAGGGAGACCCCCCGGTTTCGATTGAGCCCTTTCTCCTTCGGCGGCCTCCCCGGGTTTTGTCTCCCCGGGAATCCGCCGCCGTCTAGGCTCCTTCCGGTATTCAGCCATGACGAGGAGGCCGGGCGGTGATTCAAACAGCTACCCCCACTACTACTAATCTCCAGGAAACCCCCCAGGGAGGGCCCGTTAAAAAGGCCGGGGCCGCGAAAAAAGAGCCCCTGGGAGTTTTCGCAAAAATACTCGCCGGATTGCTGCGGAATACCCGTGGGCTTTCCCCTGAAACCCAGGGTAAGGCGGAAACGGTCAAAACCCTTCAGAAAAACGCCCCCCCCGAGGGAGGAAAGGCCCTTTCCCGGAATCGGAAAAAAGCCCCTTCCCCCCGGGAAGAGGGGGAGGCCGGGGCGGTTTTGGCCGCCTTCCCGGAAGGGAATTCCCCTCCCGCCGAAAAGCTTCTCCTCCGGGCCTCCCCGGAGACGGCCCAGGGCCTTAAAAACGAAGAAAAAGCGCCGCCGGATAAGCTTTCTCCCCCGGTTTCCCCGGGATCATCCAAACCAAAGATCCGGGAAGGGGAACTTGAGCCCCGGTTTAGCCGGCCCGCGGAGGCCGCCCTTTCCCCCCGGGAAGAGGCGGCCCCCGGGGCGCTTCCCGCTTTTTTGGCCGAAACGCCCCCCCCCGAAACCCCGGCGGACAAAAGGGAGCTTTCCCGGAACCGGAAGGCCGCCCCTTCGGAGGAGCCCCGGGTTATGCCGGAGCCTTCCGGGAAAATCCCTGAAAAT
>JAITRD010000127.1 GCA_031288575.1 Treponema sp.
TCCCGCAAGGGGATTTTCGCCGGAGGCGACGCGGTTACGGGGGCCGCCACGGTGATCCTCGCCATGGGGGCGGGGAAAAAAGCGGCGGCGGCGATAGACGCCTATATTACAGGCGCAAAGTAAACAGGCCGGATGTTATTTGGTCTAAAAGAAAACTGAACAAGGTTTTCAATGATGCTTTTACAGGAGAAGAACATGAAAGGTTATGCAATGCTTGGAATCGGGAAAACCGGCTGGATCGAAAAAGAGGTACCCCGCTGCGGGCCTCTTGACGCGATAGTAAGGCCTATCGCGATTGCGCCGTGTACCTCCGACATACACACCGTGTGGGAGGGGGCGATTGGCGAGAGGAACAATTTAATATTGGGACACGAAGGAGTGGGAGAGGTTATTGAAACCGGAAATCTGGTGAAAGATTTCAAGAAGGGCGACAAAGTAATACTTCCGGCAATTACCCCCGACTGGAATTCCGTACAGGCCCAGGCAGGGTATTCCATGCACTCCGGCCAAATGCTGGGAGGATGGAAATTTTCAAATCAAAAAGACGGCGTCTTTAGCGAATTCTTTCATGTAAACGATGCGGACGGAAATCTCGCGTTACTGCCGGAAGGAATGGATCCTGCCGCCGCCGCAATGCTTTCGGATATGGTGCCGACCGGTCTGCACGGATCCGAACTCGCCCAGGGTCGAATGGGGCGTCGGGATGGGCCATAAAATGATAAACGGCGGTCTTATGCCGGGCGGCAGGCTGCGGATGGAAAAACTCGCGGCCCTGGTTGTTTCAGGAAGGATCGATCCCGCCAAACTCATTACGCACCGCTTTGAGGGATTTGAAAAAATTGAAGAAGCGTTATTGCTTATGAAGGATAAGCCAAGGGATCTGATTAAGCCTGTGGTAACTATCACGTGGTAACAGTGTAAATCAGGAGCCACTATTTTTTGTGGACAACTTAGTATTTTGGAGGTTTCTATGAAAGGTTATGGAGTTATCAAAGTTGGCCGGCCGGGCTGGCTTGAAAAGGAAAAACCGGTTGCCGGTCCTTTGGACGCGATAATTCGGCCCACGGTTCTTGCACCCTGTTCTTCGGACACTCATTCAATGCACGGAGGGGCGGGACCGAAAGAAAATTTGATCCTGGGACACGAGGCGGTTGGTGAAGTTGTTGAAACCGGCAGCATGGTTCGTAATTTTAAACCCGGTGATAAAGTGGTTGTGCCCTGCGTAACCCCCGATTGGACCGGCAGGTATATACAGGAAGGCAAATATAACGCCCATGACAACGGACTCATGGGGGGCTTTAAATTCCTTCTGTCAAAAGACGGGACTTTTGCCGAATTCTTCCACGTTAATATGGCCGACGCGAATCTCGTGGGTCTTCCTGAGAATATCGCTCCCGAAGCGGCGCTTATGACGGTAGATATGATGTCCACCGGATTTCACGTGGTGGAACTTGCCGACGTAAGCTATGGTGAAACAGTTGTTGTTATCGGGATCGGTCCGGTTGGCCTTATGGCGGTAGCGGGAGCCCAGTTAAAAGGCGCGGGCCGCATTATTGTTGTTGGGACCCGTCCCAATTGCGTAAAAATCGCGAAAGAATACGGCGCGAACGATGTTGTGAGCTACAAGGATGGTGACATCGTCGAACAAGTCAAGGACCTTGCCGGCGGCAAGGCAGACAAGGTAATCATCGCGGGCGGCAACGCGGCTACCCTTACCCAGGCAATACTAATGGTAAAACCCACCGGAATTGTATCAAACGTGAATTACTATGACGCAGCAGATACCTTTACTGTTCCGGCGCCCACATGGGGACTCGGCATGGCGAACATCGATATCCGCGGCGGATTTTGCCCGGGCGGAGCGGTCAGGATAGAAAAGCTGATCAATGTTATCAAGCATAAAAGGATTGATCCCACAAAACTCATTACCCATCGTTTTGATGGTTTTGAGAAGATAGAGGATGCCTTTATGCTTATGGACAAAAAACCGCCGGATCTTATTAAACCGGCGGTTTTCATTAAATGGTAACCGCCGTTTAAGACAGCACGATTTTAACAGGAGGATTATTGTGGGAAAAATATTTAACAAGAGGAACCTGCTGACCTGCGCCCTGCTTCTGCCCCTGATTGCCATAGCCGAGGTACTGCTCTTTTTGCTTAAACTTCCGGCCTGGCCGGTCATGGTCTGCATGGTTTCATTCTTTCTTGCCGAACAGGAGCGGGAGAAAATGGGCCATATCGTATTGGGCGGCACTGTTGGGGAATTGAGCTGCCTGATTCTCAATCTCGTTTTTATACCGCTGATCTGGCTGCCCCTCTTCGGGGACAAGGCCCGTTTTGCCGGTGTTGTGGTCTTTGTTTTGATCTTCGTTGGGCTTATCGTACTGCTGCTTGGCGTCCTGCCAAAATTTTTTAATTCCTTCGCCTTTCTGTTCTTTTTGGCGGCTACCCTCGGGTATAAATCCGACACCGTGCCGGAACTCCTTGCGAAACTGCCGCTGCCCCTTGTCTGGATGACGGAAACCCTGGCGGGAGGAACCCTCATCATACTGGGCTGCGTGGGCATTGGAGGGATTGTAAAGAAGGCGGTTGCAAAATAAGGCCAACAAACTTATTTGTGATATTTCGGAACAAATCGTTGTGGATATTATCGTAAAAGAGGGATGAGCATGACCGGCTACCTGGTACTAAAAACCTCGGACTGCAAAAACTGCTACAAGTGCATACGGCACTGCCCGGTAAAATCCATACGGTTTGAAAACAACCAGGCCCATATTGTGGGGGAGGAGTGTATTTTGTGCGGCCGCTGTTTTGTAGCCTGCCCCCAAAACGCCAAGGAGATTCGGGACGACATGGAATCCGTCCGGGCCTTGATCGCCGGCGGCGGGCCGGTGTACGCCAGCCTGGCCCCTTCCTTTACGGCGAACTACGGGGGCCGGGACATTACCGCCATGGAAAGAGCCTTGAAAAAATTGGGCTTCGCCGGGGCCGAGGAAACCGCTGTGGGCGCCGCTATTGTCAAACAGCAATACGACGCCATGCTGAGGAACGAAAGCCAGGATGTGATCATCAGTTCCTGCTGCCCCAGCGTGAATCTTTTGATCCAGAAATATTACCCCGCCGCCGTGCCCATGCTGGCCCCGGTGCTGTCCCCCATGCTGGCCCACGGCATGGATATAAAACGCCGCCATCCCGATGCCCGGACGGTGTTCATAGGTCCCTGTATTTCAAAAAAGGACGAAGCCGAAAGGTATGCGGGGCCGGTAGACAAAACCCTTACGTTTAGGGAACTGTCCCGCTGGCTGGAGCAGGAACACATCAGCATGGACGAGGAGCCCCGGCGGAAGACCGGAGAAAGGACGCCGCAAACCGGCAGAGAGCCGGAACGCGGCCTTACCCGGCTTTTTCCCACCGCCGGGGGCATACTCCGTACCATGGCCTAAACTTGACCCACAAAATGCTGTGTAATTCCCACAGGGGAGGGGAAAATGCCGGGAAAAACGCTTGTAGAGCCCGCCTCCGCTATCTTCGATACGCTCCGGCGGAGAATTCCAAATGTTTTTCCCGGCCTTTCCCCCTCTCCTGTGGGTCTGCTCAGGCAAAGTGGGTCAAATTTAGCCTAAAAGGGGATAACACCCTCTTTGGGTAATAAATTTTACCGCCTAAATTGTGGGTCAAGTTTAGACCATGGTAAAAGAAAATCCCCGCTATGCGTATCTTTCCGTAGACGGAATCGACAACTGTATCTGCGCGATTGAAGACCTTGTCAGACAGAAGCAACATCCGCCGGAGCAACCGCTGGGCAAGTGTTTCATCGAGATGTCCGCCTGCGCGGGAAGCTGCCTGGGCGGGCCGGTGATGTCGGCGTCCATGCCGTTGGCGTCCATGCCGATACAGAATGTGCAGTATGCTGGTCATTTACCGGGGACTACCATCCGTCCGGCCCCGGTACGGGATTATATCACCGTCTCCCGTTACGCGGGAGAAAAAGATTTTGAAACCTTTTCGTACTCGGCTGAAGAACTGGATAAAAAATTCGCCTCCCTTTCCCCCCGGCGGATTCATCTGGGAACGGCCGCCGTCGAGGAGGTACTCCGCAAGCTGGGGAAAACAAGGCCGGAACATGAGCTGAACTGCGGGAGCTGCGGTTACAATACCTGCCGGGAAAAGGCCCAGGCGGTATTGGAAGGAAAGGCAACCCTGACCATGTGCCTTCCCTACCTGAAAGAGCGGGCCGAATCGTTTTCCGACAATATTATTACCAACACCCCCAACGGAATCATCGTCCTTAACGAAACCATGGAAGTTCAGCAGATCAATGCCGCGGCCTGCCGAATCTTCAATATTAACCCCAAGGATATTCTGGGGGATCAGGTGATCCGGGTTTTGGATCCGGCGCCCTTTATTGAAACCTGCCGGGAGGAAAAGAATATATACAATCGGCGGGTGTATCTGGCGGATTACCAAAAGTACATAGACCAGACCATTATATATGACAAAAACTACCATATCATTATCGGTATCATGCGGGACGTTACCGGGGAGGAAGCCCGGAAAACCGCGAAGGAGGAATTTAACCGGAGGACCATTGAGATTACCGACCGGGTGATTGAAAAACAGATGCGGGCGGTACAGGAGATCGCGTCTCTTCTGGGGGAGACCACGGCGGAAACCAAAGTCGCCTTGACCAAGTTCAAGGAGATTTTGAGCAATGAATGAGCTATGTACCGACATGGGTTTTGTGAATCTTAACAAATACGGAGAAGAACTCTGCGGGGACCATGTGGAGATTGT
>JAITRD010000146.1 GCA_031288575.1 Treponema sp.
TCCATTGTGGGGTACAATCCCGAAACGGGGGAACCCGAGGTTCCCTGGCTTGAGGAAAGCATCTACCAGGCATGGCAGGAAAGCGGCAGGGAATATACGGATTTTATCAAGGATGTGCCCGTTTTTTCCGGCCAGTCCCGGGATAAAAAGCCCGCGGCGGCCCTGACCGAACAGGGCCTGGTGGGGCTTGACGGCCGTTACCTCAACCATGCCCCCCAATGTACGGGCTGGTTTGACCTGACCCAAGACGGGGGGTCCGGGTCTTTCCTCATCCTCTGGAGCGGCATCTGGAAACTCACCACCGCGGCGACCATTCCCTATTATACCGGTCATTACGGCGCCTCCGAACGGGGCTTCGGCTTTGTGGCCATCGGCGCGGGGTTTGAGGATTTCCAGCGGCCCGCCCGGGAAACCGAAAAAGCCCTGGGGGATATAATCGCCAAGGCGAATTGGGACCTTACCCTGGCGGCGGAGGAAACCCGCTCGGCCATTGATAAAAACCTCCTCCGTACCACCCTCAGCCTCGCGGCATCCGCCGGGGTCATGATCCTCCTGGTGGTCCTTATCGCTATTTGGATGGCCTCGATCTTTACCCAAAGTATCACCACCCTGATTAACGGCATATCCCGGTTTCGCGCGGGGGAACGGCATTTCCGGTTTAACGCCCCGGTTAAAGATGAGATAGGAACCTTGGCGGATTCCTTTGACGAAATGGCCGACAGCCTGGTGGCCAGTGACCGGGGCCCTATGGTGATCCTCGACAGGGATTATACCATCATCTATATCAACGACCAGGGCCTTAAGACCATGAAAAAAAACCTCGAAGAGGTATTGGGGAAACACTACAATGAAATCAGTATCTACCCCGCCCATACTCCCCAGGATCCCCTCGATGCCCTTGAAGCGGGCCGGGAGGCGGAGATCCTCTACCTGCCCGATACGGGACAGTATATCCGGGGGATCGCCTCCTACCTTACCGGTAAAAAAGGCGAAAAAATCGGATTTATTATTATTACCATGAACCTTACGGAGCTTGTTGAACAACAGAAAAAGCTGGAACAGGCGGTAAACGACGCAAACCAGGCCAATGCCCATAAGGGGGAATTCCTGGCCCGGATGAGCCACGAGATCCGCACCCCCATGAACGCCATCATCGGCATGGCCTCCATCGTTAAACGGGAATTGGAGGGGGAAAATCCCCCCCTGGGGAAGATTCAAAATCAGGTGGAACAGATAGAAACCTCTTCCCAACACCTCCTGGGCCTCCTTAACGATATTCTGGACATCTCAAAAATTGAGGCGGGTAAAATTGAATTAGTCAAAGAAGGGGTGGATCTCCTGAAGCTGGCAAATACGGTGGTAACCATCATTCAAAGCCGGTGTAACGAAAAACACATTAGCTTTGAAACCCATTTTGATATCCCCGGCGACAGGGATTATATCAGCGATTCCCTCCGGCTCCGGCAGGTACTTATCAACCTCCTGGGAAACGCGGTCAAATTTACCCCCGAAAACGGCAAGGTCAGCTTTACCATCCTTCAAAAGGAACGGGGGGAGGGTAAAACCCTTTTTGAATTTAGCGTCCGGGATACGGGGATCGGCATTTCGGAAGAGGCCCAGCGGGATCTTTTTAAGCCCTTTGAACAGGCAAACAGCAGGATTTCCCAAAAATACGGAGGCACCGGTTTGGGGCTTGCCATCTCCAAAAGTATTGTTACCCTCCTCGGGGGGGAGATCCGGATCCGCAGTAAAGAAAAGGAAGGGAGCGAATTTACCTTTGAGCTTTGGATGACCGAAATAGAGGGGAGGGAAAAACCGGAACTGGTTTTAGAAGACGCCACGGATATTTTTAAGGGGAAACGGGCCCTCGTGGTAGACGATGTACCGATTAACCGGATTATCACCGCTAATCTCCTGGAGTTTACCGGCCTTGCCATAGACGAAGCCGACGACGGGCTTACCGCGATAGAAAGTTTTTCAAATTCGCCGGAACATACCTACGACATCATCTATATGGATATACAGATGCCCAACATGAACGGCTACGAGGCAAGCGCCGCTATCCGCTCCATGGATCGCTCGGATGCCAAAACCATCCCCATTGTGGCCCTAACCGCCAACGCCTTTAAAGAAGATATTGACCGGGCGCTGCAATACGGCATGAACGCCCATGTGGCCAAACCCATGGATGAGGAAAAACTGCTGGAAGTAACCCTGCGGTGTTTGGGCTAAACTTGACCCGCAAAATTCTGTGTAATTCCCGCCTGGGAGGGGAAAATACCAAGAAAAATGCTTGTAGAGTCCGCCTCCGCTATCTTCGATACGCTTCGGCGGGGAGTTCCAAATATTTTTCCCGGCCTTTCCCCCTCCCCGGTGGGCTTGCCCAAGAAAAGCGGGTCAAATTAGCCTAAAAGGGGGTAACAGTCTCCGAGGTAATAAATTTACCGCCTGAATTGTGGGTCAAGTTTAGCGCTTTATAGAGGGCTTTTTAATACTTCCGGGTTTAGCACGATCACCACCCGGCCTTCCTGAAGAAGCCGGCGGTTTTCTTCCGAGGAGAGGATGAGAAGGGCGTCTTCCTGGTCAATAACGGGGTCCGTAGGCCGGATCCCGAAGACCCCCCTGGCCAGGATCCGCAGGGGCCGGGTCCCCGCCAGTTCCTGAAGTTCGGGGCTTAAGCCCGAGGGGGTGGGGCGGAAAATGCTTTCCGCCGCGGCGTAACGGACAATGGACCGCTTGGCCGCTATTTCGGGATCGACCATATTCCGCTCATAGATAAGGTTCATCCCGGTATCCCATATTTTGGGGAAAAGGCAGGGTAGGGGCAGCGCGTCGGTATGCCGCCCGTGGACGGTCAGGGCTTCGTCGGCGATGATGATGATCCCCGTATAGGAAGTCCCGGGCATTGGATTGAGGAGCCGGGTTACCTCCCAGGGCCGGCGGTGCCGGATAAGGGCGCCGCTTACCTGGTGGAGGCTTACCGTAACGGCGGTAAACAGGGTGCCCAGGTCCGCCGATAGGGCCGGGGGGACCTTGCGGGCGGAACCGAGGAAGGCGTCAAAGGCGGGGAGGGAAATCTCCCCCCTTTCCAGGAGATCCCCCAGGGTTTCGGAGGAATCAACGGGGATGTTTAAAAGGGAGGGCCGTAAAAGCCGGGGGTATTCGGCATAAAGGATTTCTTCCCCCCGGATCCTTTCGGCGGGCATCCGTAAATTTACCGAGGAGAGGTTAAGGTTAATCGCGGCGTTTATTTCCATCCGGTCCCAGTTTACGGAACCGGAAATGCCTACCCCTGTTTGCCCGTAAACCCCAAGGGTTAGGAAACATAAAAAAATTACTGCGGCGCTCCGTTTCATGCGTTAAAGGCCCCCATTACCTTATCGGCGTTTTCAGGGTTCTTCCTTCGCGGAGGATGTCATTTAAGTCCATGCCGTTGGCTTCCGCCAGATTCTCCGGATCAATGCGGTAGGTCAAAGCGATAGACCAGAGGGTTTCTCCCCGTTTTACCAGATGATTCCCCCCAAAGGCCGGAGGCGCGTCCCGCTCCCGCTGGTAGGGCACTACCGTCCTGAGGGCGGGAATGATAAGCCGGGCGCCGATTTTCAGGTTCCGGGGCTGGATCCCCGGATTGTACCCGGTGATCTGATCCAGGGATACCCCGTAATGCTGGGCCAGGGCGGAAAGGGTGTCCCCGGCCTTTATGGTATGGAAATAATACCGGATGAGGCTCAGATCCTGCCGTTCCAGGACCTCCGCCAGGGCGGCGGCGTCCCGGGCGGGAACCTTAAGGTGGTAGGCGGAGTCCGGGGGAGTAACGCTGTAGGCGAGTTCCCGGTTGGCCCTTTTGAGTTCCTCCCCGTCCACCCCGGCTTCTATTGCGAGGAGGTCCAAATCCACGGTCCGGCCTACCCGGATTCTGGTCCATTCCGGGTCCTCGGGCCAGGAAACGGAAAGGCCGAAACGTCGGGGGTGGGACAGGATATAAGAAACCGCCAGTAATTTGGGCACATAATGCCGGGTTTCCGTTTTAAGCAGGTTTTTTTCCGAAAGGATCCAATAATCGCTGATGCCGGTCCTTTGCACCACCCCCCGGATCGCCCCCATTCCCGCGTTATAAGCCGCTAATGCCAGGGGCCAGTCCCCAAAATAGACATAATTTTCCCCTAATTTGCGGAGGGCCCCGATGGTGGATTTCCAAAAATCCATCCGTTCATCCGCCCATTCATTAACCTGCATATCAAAGGGGGCGATACTGTTTTTCATAAACTGCCATAACCCGGTCGCGCCGGATTTGCTTTTTGCGGTGGCCAGATAACCCGATTCGATTGCCGGCAAATAGACAAGTTCCGGGGGAAGGTTCCGTTCCTTCAGCTCCTTCCGGATAAAGGCCATGTATGGTTCGGCCCGTTTCATGATGGCCTCAAGCCAGGCGATTCCGTTAGGGCTGGAGTATTGATTGATATAACGCTGGGTCAGGGGGGCCTCAAACCCGGGGATGTCTTCAAAGGGCGGGGGCCTCTCCGCGGCCGCGCCGGAGAAACAGATCCGGGCGGGCCGTTCATAGGGGGTTTTCCGCAGCGGCCGGTCAAAAGGAGGGGGGCTTTCCCCGGAATCCTCCGGCTTTTCCCCGGGCAGGGCAAGGATCGGCTGGGAAAAGGCGCCGCCGGGAACAGCCGCGGACTCCGGCTGGAGCCCTGTTCCCGCGGTATCGGCCTCTAAAAAGGGCAGCATAACCCCCAAAAAAAGGATAAGCGGGGGAAGGCGCCTGAGCATATTTTTGTTTTGCCGGTACATCAGAATTTTTCTCCATAATAAACCCCCGCCCATTCCCATCGTCCATGGATGTCCGGGTCCGGGGGAAAGTAGATCTTTCTAAAATAGAGATACCAGATAGAAATATATTGGGACCAGCCCCAGGTCCGCAGGTAGGCTTCGTTGGCGTTGGAACCGGCGTCAAGTTTCTCCGCGTAGCGGATCCGGTTTCCCCGCATAAAATCGGTGAGGTTAAACTCCGCCATCCCCGCGTTGTCCGCGTCCTCCTGTTCCCAGGAACGGGCAAAAAAATTAACCTTCGCCCGGTATTGCCAGAGCCGGGCGCTGCTCCCTGCGTCCAGGGCCGCCGTAATGGCCCTGACCAGGGCATTAACGCTTTCAAAGGTCCAGTCTTTACGGGAATTATTGAAGTCCACGATCTGTTTGGCATAACTGTCCGCGTTGGGAAAGCCCGGCACGATGGTTCCCATATAGGAAAGGTACCTGGTATATGCCTGGATGGCCCCGTTCCAGTCCCCTGTTTGTTCATAGGCCTGGCCCTGCATAAAATAGGCAACCCCCAGATCAATTTTATCGGGAAAACGGGAGATCAATTCCTCGTAATACCATACATGCTGTTCGGGATTGTCCGTGAGGGCGATAAGCTGGTTAAAACAGGCCAGATGGATGGACTGGCCCATGATGGTGAGATCCGGATAGTTTTTGATTACCAGGTTAAAGTAGAGGGCCGCCACCGGGTAGGCTTCCTGCTGCATAAAGGCATAGGCGGTCATGAGAAGATAATAGGCGTTATAGGGATCTTCGGGAAATTTGCTGGTCCGGGAGGTTAAAAAATTGATCAACCTGCCGTAGTCCTTAATTTTCAGGTACACATTGGCAATTTCCCGGATAATTGCAAATTGCTCCTCCCCTGTCTGGCCTTCCCCTTCCAAAAGCATAAAAAGGTTGTCCAGGGTTTCCTGATATTCGGGGGACCGGACGGAATAGTAGGGATCCATGCCCGCGGGTTTTGCCCTTCCGGCGCAGCCAAGGGTAAGGCCGGCGCAAAACCCTATAATCAGGGACATTTTCAAAATGCCGGGCTTTGAAAATACCGCCTTACAATTAAAGGAAAAGCCGGTCCCCCGGCTGGTTTTTCCCGGCGGTTTGTTAAAAAGATCCATGGCACATAAAACTGAACGGTAAATTATCTTCCCCCCAGGGCACATAAATATAGACGCCCCGCCCTCCCGGTTTATCTTTATAAAGACAGACTACCATAGGCGTATGCCATTGGCAAGGGAAGGCCTGTCTTGTTATACTAAAGGGCATGGAGTCGTTTTTAGTCCGCCGGCTTATTGCCCGGTTTGTTTTTATTATCGGCCTTTTTCTTATGTTTTTGGGGAGCGCTTTTTTATTAGGCGCCCTCGCGGGAAGCTCCCGGATGTCCGTATTAGCAGCCTTTTTCTTTATCCTTTTAGGCTCGGGCTGCGCCGTACTCGCGATAAAACTTAATAAACGTTCTACCTATCTGTTTTTTGCCACCCTGTTTATGCTGGTAGGTTTTTTCCTTTTTTTATCCGCCCTGGGGATCATCCCCGTGTCCTTTTC
>JAITRD010000161.1 GCA_031288575.1 Treponema sp.
GCCCAAAGAAGGCGGAATACCGTTACCATTAAACTTGCGTCCGTAGTTCCGGAAAATACCCCCTGGGGACTGGCGCTAAACCGCATGGCCGCGGAGTGGGCCGCGGCGACCAACGGGGAAGTAATCCTGCAGGTCTACCATAACGGAACCGCGGGGAGCGAACCGGATGTGCTGCGGAAACTGCGGCTCAACCAAATTCAGGCCGGCGTTTTCAGCACCATCGGGCTTAACGCCATTACCCCGGAAATTATCACCCTAAGCGTTCCTTTTCTTATCAGAAACGACGGCGAGCTTGAGGCGGTTCTCAGCAGTTTAAAGGCCGATCTGGAGATCAAGATCGACGAAAAGGGTTTTTTTACCCTGGCCTGGGCCCGGGCCGGCTGGGTAAAGATATTTTCCCGCACCCCGGTTTTTGTTCCCGGGGATTTAAAAAAACAGACCGTGGGAACCGAGCCGGGCGAAGAAAAACTTATGCAGGCCTTTAAAGTCATGGGCTATAAAATGGAGGCGGTTGTTTTAAACGACAATCTTATCGCCCTCAACAGCGGCAAGATAGACGCGGTTTATCAGAGCCCTATTGCCGTCGGCGGGTACCAGCTTTTTGGGATCGCAAAAAATATGACCGCCATGAATATCGCCCCTTTTATGGGGGGAATTATTATGAACCGCGCCGCCTGGCGTTCCATTCCGGATCAATACAAGCCCCGGCTGCTGGAAATCTCAAAACGGATTGAAAAGGAAATTGACAGTTCCATCCTCCAGCTTGAAAACGAGGCCATTGAGACCATGAAAAAATACGGCCTGACGGTCCATCAGGTAAGCCCCCGGCAGGAACAGGAATGGTATGAGGATGCCGCCCGGGCCATGCCTTCCCTCCTGGGAACGACCTTTGACCGGGAAATTTACGGGAAGATTAATGCCATTCTGACCAGTTACCGAAACGGGCGCTAAGGCTTATGGGGAAACACGGAGACCGGGCAGACAGGGGCCGCCCGGGGGGGATCTTTTTTTTAAAAAGGATAATCCCCGGGATTGAACAGGGGATCTGTTACGCTTCCCTGGTCGGGCTTGCCGCGCTGCCCGTTACTGAAGCCATTGCCCGGCTAATTTTTAAAACCGGCATTCCCTCTTCCTTTACCTTTATGGTTCACCTGCTCCTGGTGGCGGGCCTTTTTTCGGGGATGCTCACCACCAAGGCGGGGGATCACCTGTCCATATCGGCGGCGCGGTATTTTTCAAAAGAGGGGGTAAAGGAACGCCTCCTTATCGGCGGCAATCTTTTATCCGCCTTTGTGGTTACCATCATCGCCTGGTGCGGGGTGTCCTTTATAAAAATAGGCCTTACCGGGCGGCTTATCGGCTTTATCCCGGACCGGGCCTTTGCCCTGGTTATTCCCCTGGCTTACGGGGTAATGGCCCTCCGTTTTGCCCGCTCGGCGCCCCTCAAGGGACGGGCCCGGCTGTTCGCCCCCTTGGTTATCCTCCTGGGAACGGTCTGTTCTTTCCCGGTGATAGCCAAAATAATATGGGAATTCGACATACCCGGCGGGGTTTATGGTGTCATCGATATTTTTTACGATCTTGCCTATTATTTAAAAATTCCCGGGGTGATTTTTCTTCTACTGGCCGCCCTGGGGGGGACGCCCCTTTTTATCGTCATGGGCGGCCTGGCCCTTATCTTAATCCAGGCATCCGGGGGCGAAATAGACGTAACGGCGAACCAGGTTTATACCGCCCTCACCCAGGACAGCATCATCGCCATTCCCCTTTTTACCGTGGCGGGATTTTTCCTTTCCGAAAGCAAGGCGGGGGAACGGCTGGTTTTAACCTTCAGGACCCTCTTTAGCTGGCTCCCCGGGGGCATGATCATCGTTACGGTAATTATCTGCGCCTTTTTTACCTCCTTTACCGGCGCGTCGGGGGTTACCATCCTGGCTCTGGGGGGCATCCTCTATACCATTCTCGCGGAACATGTCAAATATTCGGAAAAGTTTTCTATCGGCCTTTTAACCTCCGTGGGAAGCATCGGCCTGCTTTTCCCCCCCAGTCTGCCCATCATCCTGGTGGGGGCCACCACCATGACGAACATTATCCATCTTTTTTTAGGGGGCATCTTTCCGGGGCTTATCCTCGTGACGGCGGTCATTGTCTTCGGCATTATCATTTCCGTTAAAACGAAAATTCCCGTGGAGCCCTTTAAGCTTTTCAAGGTCCTTTCGAGTTTAAAAAAATCGGCCCTGGAAATTCTGCTTCCCCTTTTCCTGATTGGCGGTTATTTTTCCGGGATCTTCTCCCTGGTGGAAATAGGCGCCGTCGCGGTGGTGTATATTTTTATCGTGGAAGTGTTTATCCACCGGGATATTAAATTTCGGGAGATTCCCCGGATTTTCCGTAAGGCCGTCCCGATAATCGGGGGGGTCCTTTCCATCCTCGCCCTGTCCCAGGCCCTGTCCTATTATATCGTGGACACCCAGGCCCCGGTAATCCTCGCAAGGTGGCTCCTTTCCGCCATCCAATCCAAGGTGGTGTTCCTCCTGCTTCTCAACCTGTGCCTTTTGGTAGTGGGCTGCCTTATGGATATTTTTTCCGCCATCCTCATCATCCTACCCCTGGTCGCCCCCCTGGGAACGGCCTACGGGATAAATCCGGTTCATCTGGGAATCATTTTTATCACCAATCTGGAGGTGGGCTTCCTCACCCCCCCGGTGGGGCTTAACCTCTTTCTTGCCTCCTACCGTTTTAAAAAGCCCTTTGTCGAAATATGCCGCTACGTGCTTCCCTTCATGCTCATTCAGTTTGGGGTGGTGCTGCTGGTTACCTATGTGCCCGCCCTTTCTACCTGGCTGACAAGATTTTTTTAAATCTCGGCAAATCCCCTTGGTGTCTCCCCCGCGGAACCTTCCGGAGAGACCGGAGTTTAGGAACCGCTGGAGGCATAGTGCCGTACCCCTATCCGCCAGATAAGGACGCAGGTGATCAAAAAGAGGAAACCCAGGCCGGGCATGGCCATATACAGGAGGGGGTA
>JAITRD010000214.1 GCA_031288575.1 Treponema sp.
GGCGGTAGAGGGGGGATAATTGCCGGGAAAGTTCCATGCTGTCACCGAAGATATGCTTAAACCCCGGGGCGTCTACGGTGGGCGGGGGGCAGATCATCAATACCCGGGGCGGGGTATTGCCCGGGCCGGTTTTGGATTCCTGGGCGGCTATAACTACCCGCTGGACGCCCCGGGCAATGTCGTAGGGCACGGGGCTGTACCGGACCTTGAGATCGTTGGTGCCCAGCATAACCGCCACCGCGTCCAGGGGTTTATGGCTTTCCAATATGGGAAGAAGCTGGCGGAGCCCGTTTTTATCCCCCTCCACCGGATCTTCCCGGCAGCTTGTCCGGCCGTTTTGGCCTTCCTCGACCACCCACCACCAAGGATCCTCGGCGGGGGCGCCCTCGTTGAGCAGGCGTTTTAAAACCATGGCCCAGCGGGTTTTGTGATCGTAACGCAAACCGGTCCGGGGATTATGGCCCCAGGTATTGGAATCGCCGTAGCAAAGAAGGGTTTTCATGGAGGAACCTATTTAACCTGAAAAAATTCAATAACTTCATGATCCGGACCCAGGACAAAGGCGTTGCGGACCAGCATGGTTCCCAGTTCGGCATCCCTGGGTTCCGACCTTGAAACCGCCCCCGCTTTAAGGGCAAGATCATAGGCGGCCCGGGCGTCACCGGTACGGATGGCAATATGGGCCCAGCGGGCATTGGCCTCTGCTTCGCCGCTGCCCCGGGGAATAATCTCAATGACCGCGTTGTTACCCAGGTCTACAAGGTAAATCGTTTTACCGCTGTCCCCCATGGGAAAACTAAAACTAACCTTGCCGCCGAGGCCCTTGGTATAAAAATCGAGGCTTTTCTGCGAATCCTGAACAAAAAGGCCGATATGATGATACCCGTCGAATAACATTTTGTTCCCTTCCTTTCTATAAAAAAATGGGGCCCTTCCCAAAAACAAGGAAGAAGCCGGTAAAAATCGTATGTTATGATATCCTAGGAGCCGGTTTTGGGGAAGGGCTAAACTTGACCCGCGATTCAGCCGGAAAAGCGGCCCGGCGTTTCGGGAAAAGGCTGACTTTGCGGGAGGATAATAATATTTCTTTACAAAGCTAAATGCTATTGAGGCCCTTATTGATGACGAAAAGCCCGGAAAATCATATAATAACTATTAGAGGCTTTGGAGACTTTTTCAAAACCGTGAATTTTGAAAGGGCCCCTAAAAGTAAGCAATATATCCAGGAAGGAATTTTACATGGAAGGGTTTAACTATGGGACTGTTGCAACGATTATCCGGGGACTTTGTATTAACACCATAGAGTACCCCTGGGTCGTTGTCGAAAGTCTGCCGGAAGAAAAGGAGGTCCCTCCGGAAGCGCTTACCGTTGATATTGTCGCCGCCGGAGCCTATGATTCCAGTGACGAAGATACGCTGGTAAAGATTTTACGGGAGGCCTTTGCGGCCTGGGCCTTTGAAATGGCCCCCGCCGGGGTGGAGGCCGCGGTCAAAAGCAGCATCAGCAAAAAGCTGCCCTCCTGCGTGGCGGTCAAAGAGGGGGATAAGGTCGAAGTTTTTTTTTGGATCGACCGGGATATTGACGCCGCAAGGAATCGGATCGCCGAAAGGAACGGGACCCTGCTGGAGGAAAAAAACGCCCCCCTGCCCCGGGGCAGCCAGACCGCTTCGGCTGAGATGCATGCCGCGAGGCGCGCCAATGTGGCGCGGAATAAGATAGCCCTGGTAACCGGCGGCGCCCAAGGCGTGGGGGAGGAGATTGTCCGGGGGCTTGCCGTTTCGGGGGCCCTGGTTTTTATCGCCGATGTAAATGCCGGAGAAAGCGAAGATCTGGCCAAAAAAATTAACGCCTTGGAAAAACGGACCGCCGCCATAGGCCTCAATGTAGATGTTTCCGATGAAGCTTCGGTGGAGGCGATGTTTGAGTCCGTGGCAAAGACCGCCGGAGGGCTGGACATTTGCGTCAGTAACGCCGGAATACTTAAAGCCGGGGGCATACTGGAACAGGATCTGGCTTCTTTTAAAAACGTCACCGATGTCAACTATACGGGTTTTTTTCTTGTCTCCAAATATGCGGGCATCCTTTTAAGGCGCCAGCATTTTGTGGCGGCGCACTGGAAGACCGATATTATTCAGATTAACTCCAAGTCGGGCCTGGAAGGGTCCTATAAAAACGGCGCCTACGCGGGGGGAAAATTCGGCGGCATCGGCCTCATCGAAAGTTTTGCCCTGGAACTGGTGAACTACAATATCAAGGTTAACGCCATCTGCCCGGGCAATTTTTTTGACGCCCCCCTGTGGTCGGATCCGGAGAAGGGGCTTTTTATTCAGTACCTTAGGGCGGGCAAGGTCCCCGGGGCGAAAACAACGGCGGACATTAGGGCCCATTACGAGGCAAAGGTTCCTATGAAGCGGGGCTGTACCGGCGCCGACGTGCTTCGGGCGCTTTATTATATAATAGAGCAGGAATATGAGACCGGTCAGGCCGTTCCCGTTACGGGGGGGCAGGTGATGCTGCATTAAACGCGGGGGGAACTATGAAAACTAAGGCGCTACGCATCTATGGGGTTAATGATCTCAGGCTGGAGGAATTTGAGCTTCCCGAAATAGGGGATGATGAAATCCTGGCCCGGGTGGTTTCCGATTCGATTTGCATGTCCAGCCATAAACTGGCCCTGCAAGGATCAAAGCATAAACGGGTCCGGGGCGATCTTGCCCTAAGGCCCGTCATTATCGGTCATGAATTTTGCGGGGTCATTGAAAAGGCGGGGGCCAAGTGGTCGGGCCGTTTCAAAGCGGGGGATAAATTTGCCATCCAGCCGGCTTTGAACAAACCCGGCCCCGGCGGGGTTCCCACCCTCTGGGCTCCGGGATATTCCTATGAATACCTGGGGGGGGATGCCACCTTCATTATCATCCCCAATGAGGTGATGGAATTGAACTGCCTCCTGGAATATGGGGGGGACAATTTTTTTATGGGTTCCCTGGCGGAACCCGTTTCCTGCGTCATCGGCGCCTTCCATGCCCAATACCATACCCAGGGAGGTTCCTATATTCACCGTATGGGAATTGCCGAAGGGGGATCCCTGGCCCTCCTGGCGGCGGCGGGGCCTATGGGCCTTGGGGCCATTGATTATGCCATCCATAATCCCCGTAAACCCGCCCGGATTGTGGTTACCGATATTGACGAACCCCGGCTTGCCCGGGCTCGGCGCCTCCTCCCCCCGGAAGAAGCCGCCGGGGAGGGGGTGGAGCTTTTTTACCTGAACACCCGGGACATCCCGGATCCCGCCGTCCGGCTTAAGGAGCTAAACGGGGGAAAAGCCTTTGACGACGTCTTTGTTTTTGCCCCGGCCGCCCGGGTTTTGGAATTGGCCGATTCTTTGCTCGGTACCGACGGCTGCCTGAACTTCTTTGCGGGCCCCACGGACACTTCCTTTTCCGCGTCCTTTAATTTTTATAAGGTCCATTATGACGCCCACCACCTGGTGGGGACCTCCGGGGGCAATACCGACGATATGAAGGAGGCCCTGGCAATGATGTCCGGGGGCAAACTGAATCCCGTTTTTATGGTTACCCATGTGGGGGGTCTCAACGCGGCGGCCCAGGCCACCCTTGATTTGGGAAAAATCCCCGGGGGCAAAAAGCTTATCTATACCCATAAGCGGCTGGAACTTACCGCCATAGAAGATTTTGTCGAAAAGGGCAGGGATCCTTCTTCCCCGCAAAGCTCCCTCTACGCGAAGCTGGGGGAAATATGCGGCCGCCACCGGGGGCTTTGGAGCCCGGAGGCGGAGGCCTGCCTTTTGGAACACGCCCCGGAGATTTAAATGCGTTCCCCTAAAGAAATTTCCCTGGACAACAAAATCTTTGAGGCCGTTAGCGCCCTTTGTCCGGGCAAGGGGCCGGAAGCGGCAAAACTTGCCCTGGGGGATGAGGAGATCCGGGCCCTCCAGGAATACTCCAATACGGTTTCCATTAAGCGGCTCGGTTATAACGATCACGGCCCGGTTCATATGCGCACCGTGGCGTTAAACGGGGTGATCATGCTGGGGCTGCTCAGAAACGCGGGGATCCGCACAAGCCTGGAAACGGAGGAATGCGGCCTTTTTGAGGAAAGCCTTATCGCCCTGCTCCTGGCCGCCCTGCTCCACGATACGGGGATGTCCGTGGGGAGGCAGGACCATGAAATCCATAGCGCCTACCTTGCCTGCCCCATTTTAGACCGGCTCCTCAAGGAACTTTACGGCGGGGACATCCAGAAACGGATCATGATCCGTTCCCTGGCTTTGGAAGGAATAAGCGGGCACATGGGCAACCGGGTTATCCATTCCCTGGAAGCGGGGGTCCTCCTCATTGCGGACGGCTGCGACATGGCCAAGGGACGGGCCCGGATTCCCATGGCCCTGGCGGGCAGCCCCAAAGTAGGGGATATCCACAAATATTCCGCCAATTCCATTGAGGAAGTACGGATTCTGCCGGGCGCTGAAAGGCCGATCCGCGTCGAGGTGCTGATGTCCAGCGAGGTCGGTTTGTTTCAGGTTGAAGAGGTGCTTTTAGGAAAAATTTCCGCCAGCACCGCCAAGGGCTACATCGAATTATATGCCCTGGTAAACGAAGGGGAGCCGAAACGGTACCTGTGAGGGGGAATTCCCCGCTAACCGGAGAGGCGGAATACTTGGAGCGGAAAATTCCGGTCATAGGAAAATTTTTCCAGCTTTTCCTGCCCCGGGGGCACGTCGAATAAAAGCCGGGATAATTCCCCCCGGGCACAGGGGTTCCAAGGGGGAAGATCGGGGCCCCGGGGATGCCCCTCCTCAACAAAACTTAAAAGGGCATCCTGAAAGGCGTGGTCAAGGAAACGGGTTGCCCCGGGTTCCCGCTGTAGTTTGAGGGGGTTTGATCTTCCAAAGAGGGCCTCATTATCGGAGGAATGGTGGGCGATATGTCCCCCCCGGAAATCCCACCGGTATAACCATACAGGCAATCCCTGGTTTATGAACAATTCCGCGGTTTGCATATACGCCTGCACATAGGTATATTCTGTCGCGATTGAGCCGTAGGCCTCGGGATAACTTTTGGTAAGCCGCGCTTTTTTGTATAATTCCATAATATATGCCCCGTTATCCCCGAATTTCCAACGGAATTTATCCGCCAGGGCCTCAAGGCCGATATCTTCGGCACCGGCCTCGGGCGGAAAATTCAATTCTTCCAGGGTATGCCCCATCAAAACAGGAATTTTAGGCAGCTTACCCTGCAGGATATATGCTTTGATATCCAGGGGGACCACAATGCCGTCCGCGGTTGGCCCGTAACTTTCCGCCTTAAAGTATATTTTATTCGCGACTTCCTGGGCTTCTAAAATATCCCTAACCGGACAGGATAAAAGTTTGGAGGCGTCCTTTTCTTGTAAACCCATGGCGGAGAGAAAATTTCCGGTTAGGGCTTTATCCGTTTGTATGTCCGTAATGCTTTGAAGGGCGCCGCTCATGGCCACGGCGCCGTGAAAGAGCCCTGAAGCTTCAGGGGTAACCATCAGATTGGCGACCGATTTTCCGCCCGCCGACTGGCCGATAATGGTAACGCGGTTTGGGTCGCCCCCAAAAAAGCCGATATTGTCCTTAACCCATTTCAAGGCTAATACCTGATCCAGCAGCCCCGAATTGCCCGATGCCGCGTATTCTTCTCCCAGGAGGTGGCCTAAATAAAGGTAGCCGAGGGCCCCCACCCGGTAATTAGGAGCCACAACGACAATATCCCTGCCATGGGCCAGATTGTACCCTTCGCTGCCGATTTCCGAATTAGAGCCCTCCATGTGGCCGCCGCCGAATATGTTAAAAACCACCGGCCTTTTTTTACCCCCCGTCCCGGGGGTCCACACATTCAGATTTAAACAATCTTCGCCGTAAACCGCTATAGCGCGATCTTCGCACCAGGGCGGCGGGTTTTGACAGGGCCGCAGCCCGTAGCAGGTACAATCCAGGGCGCCAACCCAGTCCTCGCAGGGCACCGGCGGCTTAAAACGCAGGTTTCCGACGGGCGGCTTGGCGAAGGGGATCCCCTTAAAAGCATATACCCCCTTTTCGTAAAGGCCCTTAATTATGCCGTTGTTTATTTTTATTTCCAAGACGCTTACTCCTTTTGTGTGTTTTGAGTATAACAAAACAAGTATAGATCATAACAAGATTAGGGTGTTTTTACCATTGCCTTGTCGAACCAAAGGCTCGCGCTTGCTCTGCGGAGGCTCATTGACAATTTTCAATACTTATGTTAATTAAGATTAATATGTTACTTAATGCGTTAAGCAAAATTCAAAGCAGATGTTTCAAAATTTCAATTTTCCGAAGAGCCGCCGCTGAAGTATCCTGCCTGGGCAATGGGGGTAAAAATGATGCCCGCCCCTTGTCCGTTAACCGTCCTTCCCCCTCAAGTTCAGCGTTTTTTACTACAGGGTTTGTCCTGCTGTTCCTGGGTCTGTTTTTTAGCGGCTGCGGAATGACGAAGGTTAACAAAGTACCTGACAAGGAGGTTAACAGAGTGCCCGACACCGAAAACGAATTTGCCCCCGAGGGGATGACCCATCTTGACGCCCTGAGCTATTTCCGGGAGGAAGGATTGAACATAGGCTGGAATTTGGGGAACAGCCTGGACGCCCACCGGAACGGCGTATCCGGCGAGACGGTCTGGGGGAATCCCCGGATCGCGCGGGAAATTTTTGAGGGCGTAAAAAACGCGGGGTACAAGATCGCGCGCATTCCCGTTACCTGGATGGGCCACATCGGGGAAGCGCCGGATTACCACATCGACCCTGAGCTTTTAAAGCGCGTGGCCGAGGTAATAGGCTACGCCCGCGAGGCGGGGCTCAAGGCAATCATCAACCTCCACCACGACGGCGCTACCGAAAGCGGCGGCAAAGACCTGGGCTGGCTCTCGATCAACAAGGCCCGGCAGGGCGAAGAAGGCATGCGGGAGGTAACGGCCAAGTTTGAGCGGGTGTGGGTACAGATTGCCAAATATTTTAAAAACTACGGCGATTACCTCATCTTTGAATCGATGAACGAGATCCACGACGGCAACTGGGGCTGGGGCAGTGAACAGGATCAGAAGCCGCAGTACGAGATTGTAAACCAATGGAACCAGGTTTTTGTAAACGCCGTGCGCGGCACCGGGGGCAATAACGCCGGGCGCTTTTTGGTTATCCCCGGCTACAGCACCGTTCCCCGGCATACTGCGGCGGATTATTTCAGGCTGCCCGAGGACAGCGCCGCCGGGGTGAATAAATTCATCGTCACCGTGCATTATTACGACCCTTACGAATTTTCTATCATCGCTACCCGTCAGTCATGGGGCTCCGACGCGGACAAACTCAAGGCGGATCAGGACTTTACGGCCATTGCCGGCAGGTTTATTGCCCGCGGACAGGTCCCGGTCATTATCGGCGAAAGCGGCGCGGTATGGCAGAAAGGATACGAGGCGGCGCGGCTTGAATACGTGGATTATGTGTACCGTAAAGCCCATGAACTGGGGCTCGTTCCCCTGTATTGGGACAACGGGGCCTTTGTTTCAAATGGAGAAAATTTCGGGCTTTTTAACCGCAATACCGGCGAACCCTATTCAGAGGAAACCGGTACGGTCATCAGGGCAATGATAAACGCCGTAGAGTGATTTGTTTGGAAGAATTGTTTTCAAGGAAGAAAGTATGTTCGCAGCCCGGCCCCCCGGTTCCGGCCCCGCGGGCCGCCGCCGCTCCCCTCAACAGGTTTCTGATGATCGCCGATACTGCCCGGTGAATGGATCAACAGCGGCAAGGGCCTGCTGGCGGGCTGGACAACGGATAAATCCGGCGCGGATCTCCGCGTCCGGGTTCGGGGGAAATCCGCGGGGGTGTTGTTTACCGAAAGCGATCGGTACCGCAACGGACTTGCCTGGATTGAAGGCGGCGGCGGAATGGAGAAACCCAAAGCAACTAACTATCAACGCCTATGCAAGCTGCCGGGCCGGTTACTACGGGTATGTCTGCGCCGAAATCGCCGGCAGCCTTGATCCGGCGCAAGAGTATATCCTGCACCTTACGGTCAATACAGGCGGCAAACCAAACGCCCAGGCCGGTGTGATCGGCGTTATTTGTACAAATCCTTAGGCGCATGGGAAGGGTTGTTTATGGACAGGTACGGCTGGAAAGAGAATGCCGCTACGGAAGAAGGGGCAATGGCGAAAGGGTGGAATGCCTATAAAGGGCATATTATTACCACAGGGATCATCATCGCGGCGCTGGTTCTCTTTTTTGTAACCCGCGGCAGGGAGGAAAACTTTGCCGTAAAATACGAAGGCGCCGATTTGGGCGGGGGAGGGATTGGCAGAACAAGCACCTACGTCCGGTATCTGGAACGCCACGCGGACATCCCTCCCGGCGCCGCGGATATTCCGGTTGATGTTTTTTCGTATACGGCGGCGGAGGGCGTAACCGAGCTTGCCGGCTTTGAAGGCGCGGGGAAGGCCCTCCTGACGGAGGAAAAGAGCTTTGTAGAATACTCTGTCCGCCTGGAGAAGGCCGGCCTTTACAACCTCTGCCTAGAATACTTTCCCGTTGAATCCCGGGGGATCGCCATAGAGCGGAGCCTCAAGATTAACGGGGAAACGCCGTTTCTGGGCGCGGAGCAGCTTGTT
>JAITRD010000310.1 GCA_031288575.1 Treponema sp.
CGAGGAGGTTTTGTCGTTGTCCTTGAGACGAATGGCGCAAAGCTTCGGTCAAGTGCCCCCCTGGGGATTTTTCCCGCCCAGCCGGCCTTATTGTTCCATTTAATAGATGTGGCCGTAAAGGCAGGGCCTTTGAGGGGAAAGAGATTTCCGGATGAGGGGGAGATGGCGGGCTGTTTGCCGCAAAAAGGGGGAGTGAGCGGTTTAATAGCTTTGCTGTCATAGGGTTTTCCCTTTGCGGCTTAAGTTAAAAGCAAATGCAGGAGCCCTGTCCTGCCGGTGAGGTCCCGTTGACGAAGATGGTAAGGGTCGGGATAATGGTTTTACATGAATAAGTTTATTTTTGTCACCGGCGGCGTCTGTTCCAGCCTCGGTAAAGGGGTGGCCGCCTCTTCCCTGGGCGCATTGCTTGAGAGCCGGGGCTTGAATGTCCGGATGGTAAAATGCGACCCCTATATCAATGTGGACGCCGGCACCATGAGCCCCTACCAGCATGGGGAGGTTTATGTTACCGATGACGGGGCCGAAACGGACCTGGATTTGGGGAATTATGCCCGGTTTACTTCGGGCCCCCTTTCCCGGGCCAATTCGATCACCACCGGTCAGGTTTATGAATCGGTGATCCGCAAGGAACGGGAGGGCCGCTACCTGGGGCGCTGTGTGCAGGTTATTCCCCATATTACCGATGAGATCAAGGGCCGGATCCTGGCGGTGGCTAGGGAGGATCCCGATACGGACGTGGTTATCATAGAAATCGGCGGTACCGTGGGGGATATTGAATCGATCCCCTTTCTGGAAGCCGCCCGCCAGCTTATTCATGAATCCGGCAAGGACAACGCCATTTCGGTACACCTGACCCTTATCCCCGAAGTTGCCGGGGGGGAGCTGAAAACCAAACCTACCCAGCATTCGGTCAAGGCCATGCAGGAGCAGGGCATTCAGCCTGATGTGCTTATCTGCCGGGCCCCGGTGATGCTGGACGAGGCGACCCGCCGGAAAATCGCCCTTTTTACCAACATGGATCCCGACGCGGTCTTTACTTCCTACGATGTTGACACTACTATCTATGAAATACCGATTATTTTTTTTGAGCAAAAGCTGGATCAGGTCGTATTAAAAAAAATGGGCGTAGAAAGCCGCCACGCCGATATTACGCCGTGGAATTTTGTGATGGAGAGCTTTTCCTCTCGAAAAGGGAAGGTATTTATCGCCATTGTGGGCAAATACATGGACCTCCATGACGCCTATAAATCAGTTTACGAAGCCCTTTTCCATGCGGGATTAGCCTGCGGGGTTGAGGTGGAGCTGGTAAAAATTGATTCCTCCCGGCTGGAAGAAACGGAGAACCCGGACAGCATCCTGGGGCACTCCGGGGCGGAGAAGGGAATCGACGGAATTCTCATTCCCGGCGGCTTTGGCCAGCGGGGCATTAACGGCATGATCAAAGCTTCAGCCTGGGCCCGGGCGCATAAGGTGCCCTATTTCGGGATATGCCTGGGGATGCAGATTATGGTCATTGACTGGGGGAGGAATGTTCTGGGCTGGAAAGACGCAGATTCCACCGAATTTAACCAGGATACCAAACACCCCGTGGTGAGCCTTCTGGCGGATCAGGTGAATGTAACGGATTATGGGGGAACGATGCGGCTGGGGAAGAGTGAAACCGTGGCGGACGCGGGGACCCTTCTTTTCGAAGCCTATAATGAAAAAAGGATCTTTGAACGGCACCGGCACCGGTATGAATTTTCCAATAAATACCGGGCGGAAATGACCCAATCGGGGCTCCATTTAACCGCCTTTACCGGCGACGGAAGCCTTGTGGAATGTGTGGAATGGCCGGAACATCCCTGGGGGCTTGGGGTCCAGTTTCACCCCGAATTTAAGTCCAAGCCCACCGGGGTAAGCCCCCTGTTTAGGGATTTTGTCGCGGCTGCCCGGGATCGGCGCGCCGGAACAGGTTTATGAACGGCTTTTTGTTTTTAGCTTTTTAGCGTTATATTTATTAATGTAAGGGTTTTTATGGGCAGGACGGTCTTAAAATTCCTTATTCCTCTTTTTGCCTGGTTTAGCTGGGCCTGTTCCTTTGATTATGGTTCCTCCGAATCCGGTTCGGAGGACCAGCCCGATATTATTATGCGGGAAGTGGAATATGTCCGGGTCCGGGACGGGGATCCCCAGGTCCGTTTTCAGGCGGAAACCGCGGAACGTTTTGAGAAACGTCAAATCATGGAATTGAGGAATTTTTCCTTTGAACAGTTTGAAAAACACGGGGATGAAATAAACGCGGTAGGCCGGGCGGGGACCGCGTCGGTGGAACTGGATTCGGGGGATATACAACTGGGCGACGGGGTCCGGATTAATGTGGATTCCGAGGATATTACTATTGAAACCTCGGGTTTGAAGTGGCAGGACAGCGAACGGCTCCTTTCGGGGGAAGCGGATGCCCAGGTTGACATCAAACGTTCCGACGGGACCAGCTTTACCGGAACGGGGTTTTCTACCTATACCCGGGAACGGACCTGGGCCTTTGTTTCCGGGGCGAGCGGTACCTATGTCCATGAGGATGATGACGAGGAAGAGGGGGAAGGGGAGGAAGCCGGAACCGGCGATGAAGGGGCCGGGCCGGCGGCGGTTTCCGGCGCGCCCTCTGAACCGGATGATTCCGGGGAAGAAGCCGGAGAAGCTTTAGTAGAAGAAGTTTTATCTGAAGGAGAAAGCCCCCGGTGAAAAGCCTCCCCCCGGTTCTGTTTTTTGTTATCCTCCCCCTTTTCCCCCTCCAGGGCGATACCTTTACCTTTAAGGCGGACCGTATGACCGGCGGCCGGGCTTCGGGGAAGGAAATAACCGTGCTGGTGGGAAACGCGGAGGTCCGATCCGACAACCTGCTTCTGCGGGCGGCGCGGATTGAAATCCAGGGCGAGGACAGCCAGTTTATTGACTGTACCGGGGGCGTCTGGGGCAGGGAGGAGGAAAAGGATATTTTGTTCCAAACCGACAGGCTCCGTTATGACCGGAAACTAAAAATCGCCCGGCTGGAGGGAAATTCCACCCTGGAGGACAAAAAAAACGAGATCGTCGCCAAGGGCCGCTTCATCGAATACGATGATGAGGCGGAGATTACGGTTTTCCAAATATCGGTCCGGCTTTTTAAGGATACCATGGTGTGCCGGTCCGATTATGCCGTGTACCGGCGTAACGAAAAACTGCTGGAGCTTTCGGGTTTTCCGGTGGTTTATAAAAAAAATGATGAATTCCGGGCTGACCGTATCCGGGTGGATCTGGATACCGACGATGTCACCATGGAAGGTTCCGTTTCCGGCTCTATAAAGGACTGACGGCGGTGGATGACGATACCCGCAGGGAGGATGCGCTCCCGCCTCTCCCCCGGGCAAGCGAGTCGGCGGCGGAAAGCACGGCCCCGCCGGGGGGGCAGGATTTTCCTGTTCCGGAGCCTGTTCAGCCGGAACCCGTCCAGCCGGAACTTTTCCCCCGGGACATTTATCCCCCGGGACCCTTTTTTTTAGAGCTGTCCCCCATAGACCCTGCCTGCCCCGAAGTTTCCCCCCCCGGGGCCGCCCCGGAGGAGCCGCCCGCCCCGGACCCCTCCCAGTTGGAACTTTTCCCACCCGGGGCTTTCCCGGCTACTGCCGCTCCGGGGCTTTCTTTTCCGGAATCGGGCGGGTTCTCCCGGGAGGCCCATGTCTTAGCCGTTTTAAACCTCCATAAACGGTTCGGCCGGAAGGAAGTCGTCCGGGGGGTTAATTTTTTTATGCATAACGGGGAGGTTGCGGGGCTCCTGGG
>JAITRD010000269.1 GCA_031288575.1 Treponema sp.
ATGAACAACGCCAAGGGCAAACCCTTTTATGACGGCCTGAGCTTTCACCGGGTGGTCGCCAATTTTATGATCCAGGGCGGGGACCCCCTGGGAAACGGGACCGGCGGGCCGGGCTACCGTTTCCCCGATGAGTTTGCTCCCTCCCTGAAACACGACGGCCCGGGGGTGCTTTCCATGGCCAACGCGGGGCCGGGCACCAACGGAAGCCAGTTTTTTATTACCCACCGGGCAACCCCCCATCTGGACGGCAAACATTCCGTTTTCGGCCGGGTCGTTGAAGGGCAGGATGTGGTAAACGCCATAAGGCAGGGGGACCGGATCGAAAAGGTAACCATAATCCGTAACGGCCCCGGGGCAAACGCCTTTAAGGCTGATCAGGCTGCTTTTGATGCCCTTTTGGAGGAAGCCGCCTCCGCGGATTCCGCCAGAACCAGGGCAAAACGGGACGCGGATATTGCCCAAATTAACAGAAAATACCCCAGTGCCGTTCTTACCCCCTCGGGGTTGCGGTATTTGATTCTCAAAAAGGGAAACGGCGTAAAACCGGTTCCGGGAAAAACCGTGGCGGTAAACTATAAGGGGATGTTCCTTTCCGGGGAGGTCTTTGACAGTTCCGATATCCTCGGCGGCCCCCTGGAATTTCAGGCCGGCGCCGGCCGCGTTATCCCCGGCTGGGAAGCAACGGTTCTTGGCATGGAGCAGGGGGAGAAACGGCTGGTCATCATTCCGCCGGAACTTGCCTACGGGGACCAGGGGGCGGGAAACGGGGCCATCCCGGGCAACACCTTCCTGGTTTTTGAGATGGAACTGGTCAGGATCCGGTAGGTTTCATCCCGTAGGGTAAAGGCCTCCAGGGCCCCCGGGGTGATCCGGAGGCTTTTATCGGCAAATACAAAAACAGCTTCGGCCCCGGGAACGGATTCAACCAAGGCGCGGCCCTGGGCATAACCTAAGGCAAAGGCCGCGGTAGAAAGGGCATCGGCATCGGTGGAATGATCCGCGATAATCGTTACCGAAAGAAGGCCGTTATCGACCGGACGGCCGTCTTGAACAGAAAGGATGTGGTGGTACCGCTTCCCTTCGGCCTCAAAAAACCGTTCATAAACTCCGGATGTAACGACGCTTTGGCTGCGGATTTCCAAAATACCGATATAGACCCCCCGATCCGCCAGGGGGTCCTGGATCCCGATCCGCCAGGGCTCGTTTCGTCCCAGCCCCTCTCCGGTTTTGCGGCCGTAGGCAAAAATATTTCCCCCCAGATCGATGATAGCCCCCGGAATGCCCGCCTCCCGGAGGAGCCGGGCCGCCTCGTCGGCGGCGTAACCCTTGGCGATAGCCCCCGGATCCAGGGCCATCCCCGGCCGCTTGAGAAACGCCGTTCCCGCGGCCCGGTCAACCAGGAGATCCCGCCAGTTTATTAAAGCCAGGGCTTCCCGGATTTCCGCGTCCCCGGGAATCCGGGGATTCTCCCCCCCTATCCCCCAAAGTTTTACCAGGGGGCCGACGGTGGGATCAAAGGCTCCCCCGGAACGTTCCGCATAGTCCAGCGCCGCCGCGAGAACCTCGACCAGTTCTTCCCGCACCGCTACGGGGCCGATCCCGGCATTCCGGTTTATCAAAGCGACATCGCTATCTTCCCGGTTTGCGCTCATGATCCCCTCCAGCTCCCGCAGCCGGGCAAAAACCTTCCGATAGAGGGCCGGAGTTCCCCGGTTATATAAATTCACGGTACAGACCGTGCCCATCACAAATTCCGCCTGGGACGAGGGCGCCTTGGCACAGCCGGCGGTGAAAAAAACCAGGGGCAAAAGCAAAAAAGCGCCGCAAACGCCCCCCATATTCTTAGCGGCGCCCGTTTTAACTGTCCGGCCAATTTTCCTCATCAGAATACGCCTCACTGTATGAAATCTTGTATTTTCCAGCTTTTTGGAATATCATAGCACCATGGGCAATGACAATGATATGTCCGATATTACTGGAAAAAAAATATTTTTTCTTTACCCGTCGGCGATTATACAGAACGAAATAGCCGCGGAACTGGTGCAGCAGGAATTTGAAGTTTATCTTATGCGGGATCATGCCGTTTTGCGGCGCGTTTTAAAAAAATACCCTAATTCAATTGTGCTGGTTAACCTGGACGATCAGATGGATGAAACCAGTTGGGAATCCTGGATTCGGGGGGTGATGTCTGATAAGGCTACCTCGGATACTGTAATAGGAATTTTATCCACCACCGATGACGCCGCTTTGCAGCGGAAATATGTTAATACCCTTCATATTACCGGGGGATTTATTCAGATAAAAAAAAGCATAAAACAGGCCACTGTCCAGCTTGTGGAGATTCTCAATGCCATTGACGCCAAGGGCCGGAGAAAGTATATCCGGGCTACCTCGGATAATGAGGCCCTGACCACTATTAATGTGCCCTATAACGGCGATTTTGTTAAAGGAACAATCAAGGACATCAGCGTTGCCGGGCTTTCCTGCGCCTTTTCCGTCGATCCGGAGATAGAAAAAAATTCTCTTATCAAAGATATCCAGATTAAACTCCAGAGCAACATCTTAAAAGCCGAAGGAATTGTTTTTGGCTCCCGCCTGGACGGCATTACCAAAATATATGTTATTATCTTTACCCAGCGGACCGATCCCACGGTACGGGCAAAGATCCGCAAATACATCCAATCAAACCTGCAAGCCAAATTGGATGCGATGATCGCCGGGCGGAAATAGGCCCGCCTATCCCGGCTTATCCTTGTTCCCGGTTATCCTGAAAGTAAGCTTCGTGAATTCCCGGCGTTCCTCCCTGGTCAGGACCTGTTTTGAATAGAGTGCCCGTTCAAACAATTCGCCGCAGCGGATAATGGCGCCGGGCAGGTCCGCCGCGGCGGAGGGCTCCGGCGTTTCCCCGGCGGGAGGAGCCTCCGCGGCCCGGGCCGCGAGGGCGGCGCAATATTCCCCCGGGGCGCAGGAGGGTTTCCAGGGCACCTGATAGACCCTGGCCCCCCAAAGGATAAGCCGCGCAAAGAGGGTAACGCTCTGGCGCATTTCACGTTTTTTAGCCGGGGAATAGGCGGAGAGCAGGTCCGCCGCAAGGCGGCTGA
>JAITRD010000123.1 GCA_031288575.1 Treponema sp.
TCCCATAAGGATGTCCTGTCCGCAAAAGATATTGATCTGGTCAGTATCTGTACCCCGCCCTACTGCCATGCGGAGATAGCCATCGACTTTCTTAAGGCGGGGAAAAATGTAATCGTGGAAAAACCCATGGCCGCTTCCCTGGAAGAATGCGACGCCATGATTGCCGCCGCCAAGGCAAGCGGCAAGGTTTTTTCAGTAATCGCCCAAAACCGTTTCCGGGACCCGATTATGAACCTGAAAACGGTACTGGACAGCGGGAAAATAGGCCGGGTGGTTCATGCCCAGGTGGACTCCTATTGGTGGCGGGGGCACTCTTATTATGACCTATGGTGGCGGGGCACCTGGGAAAAAGAGGGGGGCGGCTGTACCTTGAACCACGCGGTTCACCACATTGACATGCTGGGGTGGATGCTGGGGCGGCCTGACCGGGTCAGCGCCATTTTGAGCAATGCCTCCCATGACAATGCCGAGGTGGAAGATATCTCCGTTGCGGTTATGGGTTACGGCGGCGGGGAAAATTCCGGAACCGGCGGACTCTGCGCCCCCGGGGCTTTGGCCCAGGTAACCAGTTCGGTTATCCATCACGGGGAGGAACAGCAGCTTATTTTCCAGGGGGAAAAGGCCCGGATATCCGCTCCCTGGAAGGTGTACGCATCCCAGCCCCAGCCGAACGGCTTTCCCCTTGAGGATACCGCCGCGGAAAAGGAATTGCAGGATTACTACGATTCTTTGCCTAAGCTTGCTTGCATCGGTCATGCCGGCCAGATTGATAATGTAATGACCGCCCTTGAAACCGGCAAGGATATTCTTATTAAAGGCGAAGACGGCAGGCTTACGATCGAGCTTATCACCGCTATTTATAAGGCAGGCACGGAACAATGTACCATAAAGCTGCCTATCCAAAGGGACGATCCCTTTTATACGGCGGCGGGAATCATGGAAAGGGTTCCCCATTTTTATAAAAAATCCGCCTCGGTACAGGATTTTGAAGGCAATATCACCCTGGGCGGTGATTACAAAAAATAGTCTTTGGGAGATAATACTATACTATAAGGAGAAATATTATGGCAAAAACATCTGACGGTATGAATTTTGCGCCCAAGGGCAAACCCAATCCGGTTGTCGGAAAGGGGGAATTTGTTTTCGCGGCTATTGCCCTGGACCACGGTCATATCTACGGCATGTGCAATGGGCTCATTGAAGCCGGCGGAACCCTGAAAAGCGTTTATGACCCGGATCCTAAAAAGCTTGATGTCTTTATAGAAAAATTTCCCGGGACCATCAGGGCAAGAAGCGAGGAGGAGATCCTCTCCGATAAGGAAATAACCCTCGTGGCGGGAGCGGCGGTTACCTCGGAGCGGTGCGCCCTGGGCCTGCGGGTTATGTCGGCGGGCAAGGACTACTTTACCGATAAGGCCCCCCTCACCACCCTGGAACAGCTTGACGCCGCCAAAGCCAAGGCCAGGGAAACCGGGAAAAAGTACATGGTCTATTACAGTGAACGGCTCCATGTGGAAAGCGCGGTCTTTGCGGGGCAGCTTATTGCCGAAGGGGCCATCGGCAGGGTTATCCAGGTTTTAGGAACCGGGCCCCACCGGCTGGGCGCCGCGGGCCGGCCCGACTGGTTTTTTATCAAAGAAAAATACGGGGGGATCCTCTGCGATATCGGCAGCCATCAAATTGAACAGTTCCTTTTTTACGCCGGTGTTAAGGACGCCCGGGTGGCCTACAGCCAGATAGCTAACTTTAATCACCCCGAATATCCAGAATTGGACGACTTTGGCGACGCCACCCTGGTGGGGGACAACGGGGCGACCCAGTATTTCCGGGTTGACTGGTTTACCCCCGACGGTTTGCAGATGTGGGGGGACGGCAGGTCTTTTATCCTGGGGACCGAAGGATTTATTGAACAGCGGAAATATATGAACATCGGGCAAAAAGGTTCCGGGGGCGGCCATGTTTATCTTGCCAATCAATATGAGGAAACCTACTACAACGTAAACGGCAAAGTGGGGTATCCCTTTTTCGGCCAGCTTATCCTGGACTGTTTAAACCGTACCGAAAACGCCATGACCCAGGAACACGCCTTTAAAGCGGCGGAACTCTGCGTTAAGGCCCAAATACAGGCGGTAAAAATAAAATAGCCGTTTTTTGCCCTTTCAGGACTCTGCTTGTTCCCAGGCGCGGATAAACTGAAGGGCATACTGCTGGATGCCGCTGAAATAGGCATCGATAAAATAAGCCAGCTCCCGGCCCACATAACGGTAATGCCAGCTTTCCCAGCGGTAACCGGTAACTTCCTCATAACCCTGGGGAAAGGAAAGGGACCAGCCGAAACGGCCGGCGTTAGCCAGTATCCAGCGGCCGGCGGCGGTTTTCGCAAAGGAATCGTCAATGGAACCGAAATCCGCCACAAGCCCGGTCTGATGCTGGCTATGACCGGGCCGGGCCGATTCCCGGTCCGCCGCTTCCTGCCCCAGCTCCCGGACATTGCGGGCATAGACCTCTTCCTGGTAGGCATAGGATCGGTAGGCGGAGGAAACGGTCAGGATTACCCCTTCGGCGGCGGCGGCGGCGGCCATCTCTTCCAGGGCATCCGCCGCGGCCCGGCGCAGCCTGAGCCCCGGGCGGTTTATCCGGTAGGAACCGCCCCCCAATTCGGTAAGGTCCTCCGGCTCATAACCGGAAGGGAGGGGGTTCTTTTTATCCACCAGAACCTTAAGCCAGGGATCCCCCTCCAGGGCGGCCAGCAGATCCAGGATAAAGCCGGGGCCTTCGGAGGCCAGCGCGGATACCTCCCGGACAAATTCCGGGGGGATTTCCGCTTTTTCCAAAACATCCCGTAAAAAATCATCAAAAACAAGTTCCAGATCCCGCTCCTCCAGGTATTGTCCCAGGGCATCCTCAGAATTTTCCCGGCTTATGTCTTCCCCGATTAATATCAGGGCTTTTTCCTGAACGGATTCGGAAGTTTTGGCGGCTTCCTGCCGGGAACAGGAACCTAAAAAAAGGGCAAAAACTATAAACAGGGCAAAAATTCCGGGTTTATCCGGCATATCGGTGATCATGGCATAAACTATGCAGAAAAAAGCGGGAAATTTCCAGTGATGGCCCCCTCCTCCTCAGGGCTCCTGCATTTACCGCTTAAACCTCCCCCGAATGGAACAATAAGGCCGGCTGGGCGGGCAAAATTCCCCAGGGGGTCACTTGACCGAAGCTTTGCACCATCTGACCCTCTCGGGAGCAAGCCAAAACCTCCTCGTGCAAAGCAAGCGTGACCCCCTGGGGAATTTTGCCCCCCAGCAGGTTATTTTTGTTACAGTTCAACAGTAGGTTATAAAAGTAAACGCAGGAGCCCGGTTAATGCTTCCGGTGTACAAACCCCCGTAATTCGCATAGTATAAAGTATGGGAAAATTTCATCTCCCCGGTATAAATGCCTACCGCCAGGTGTTAAAACAGAAGAATTCTTCCCCGGAGGTTCAGCCCGCGGGCGCCCGGGACCTCCCGGAGGAAGATGAGGTTTTGAATCAAACCGGGGCTGTTTATAAAAATCCCGTTGAGGGTTTTCTCAAGGCCGGCCCGGCAGTTCCTCCGGGGCAAATAAAAAAGCCCCGGGGGGGATTCCTCCGGCGTCCGCCTAAAATTTCCCCGTCGCCGGAAACCGCCGGGCAGCGGGATTCTAAATACCGGCGGCTTGCCAAATTTCTTATCCTGATTGGCAGCGACGATGCCGCCCAGGTCCTCTCTTTTCTGGACCTTGAGCAGGCGGAAGCAATTTCAAAGGAAATAGCCTCGGTCCGGGGCATTGGGGGGGACGAGGCGGAGGACATTCTGGAGGAATTTCGCTCCCTCCTTGCCAATTTTTACCACTACGGGGGCATTTCTGTGGGCGGGGTCGATACGGCCCGCCGGATTTTATACGCCGCCTACGGCCCGGAAAAGGGGGAGACCCTCCTGAACAAGGCGCTTCCCCAAACCAAGGAAAACCCCTTGGGTTTTCTGGAGGATTTTTCCGGGAAAGATTTGGCCCTGCTTTTAAAGAACGAAATCCCCGTAACCGCGGCCCTGATCCTTTCCCGGCTTTCTCCCCGCCTGTCCGCGGATATCCTTGCCAATATGGATGAGGGCCGCAAGGCCGAGGTGGCCCGGTGCATTGCCCGGCAAAGGGAAATTGCCCCGGAGGTGCTTGAACAGGTTGCCGCGGGGCTGCGGGAAAGGGCCCGCCATATCGGCGGTACCGACGCGGACAGCGTTGACGGCATGGGGGCGCTCACGGCCATCCTGAAGTCCTCGGGCTTTGCCTTTGGGGACCGAATTCTGGATGAACTTGCGGAAGACAGCCCGGAACTGGGCCGGACCCTGAAGGAAAGGCTCCATACCCTGGATGACGTGGTCAAAATGGACGATATTCCCTTGCAGAAAAAGCTTCAGGACATGTCGGACCGGGAGATTGCCCTGCTCCTTAAAGGCCGCCATGAAGCGTTTGCTGAGAAGATCCTCTCCAATGTTTCCGCCCAGCGGCGGGCCCTTATCCGGGAAGAGGGAGAAATCATGGGCGGGGTTTTGAAAAAAGATGCCGATGCCGCGGCCCGGGATTTTCTTGCCTGGTTCAGGCTAAACCGGGAAGAGGGGCGTATTTTATTAATTGATGACGGGGATATAATTTTATGAAAACAACCTTGCAGAAAGGCCAAATCCTGAACAGCGGTTTTGAGATACTGGAAATTGTTGATTTAAAGGAATTTGAAGCGGCGGGCATTTGGGCCCGGCACCGGAAAAGCGGCGCCCAGGTTTTTCACATCCTCAATGAGGATCCGGAAAACCTTTTTGCCTTTGCCTTTGCCACGGCCACGGAGGATTCCACCGGGGTCGCCCATATCCTGGAACATTCGGTCCTCTGCGGTTCCCGGAATTATCCCCTCAAGGACGCCTTCCTGGTCCTCGCCCAGGGGAGCCTCCAGACCTTTCTGAACGCCTGGACCTTCCCGGATAAAACGGTTTATCCCGCCAGCTCCGTTAATGAACGGGATTACTTTAACCTTATGTCGGTATACGCCGACGCGGTTTTCCGGCCCCTCCTTTCGGAATGGACCTTTATGCAGGAAGGGCACCGTCTGGTTTTTGCTTCCGGAGGATCCCCGGCTTCCGAAAAATTGGAGATAACCGGCGTGGTTTATAACGAGATGAAGGGGGCCTACTCCTCCCCGGACACCTACGCGGGGCTCTGGTCAATTAAGGGGGTGCTGCCGGACACCCCCTATGGGTTTGAATCCGGGGGGGATCCCGAATATATTCCCGGTTTAACCTGGGAGGGGCTGAGGGAATTTCACCGGAGCCGGTATTCCCCGGGGAATTGCCGGATCTTTCTTGCCGGGAATATCCCCACGGAAAAACAACTGGCCTTTCTTGACCTGGAATTCCTTTCCTCCCTTCCCCCGGGCCAGGCCGCTCCTCCGGTTCCCCGGGCCCGGCGCTGGGAGGCTCCCCGGGCCGTCCGGGTCCCCTGCCCCGCCGGGGCGGAGCAAAAGTCCACGGTGTTTCTCTCCTGGCTCTGCTCCGACAGTACCGATGCCGATGAGACCCTGGCCCTGGCGGCCCTGGCCGAAATCCTCCTGGGCCATGACGGTTCCCCCCTGAACCGGGCCCTGGTTGAGTCGGGCCTGGGGGAAGACCTGGCCCCCGCCACGGGGCTTGAGGGGGAACTGCGGGAAACCGTTTTTACCGTGGGGCTGCGGGGGGTAAAAAGCGGCGAGGTTCCCGCCGGGGTGGAGGCCCTTATCCTGGGGGAACTCCGGCGCCTTGCCGAGGAGGGCATTCCCCCGGAGGAGATCGAAGCCGCCCTGTTGTCCATGGAATTCTCCAGCCGGGAGATCCGCCGTTCCCACGGCCCCTACTCCCTGGTATGGCTGCGGAAATCCCTCCGGGGCTGGCTCCACGGGGGAACCCCCTGGGACACCCTCCTTTTTGTACCCGGTTTTACCCGGTTAAAGGAACGGATAGCCGCCGACAGCCGGTATTTTGAATCCCTCATCAGGAAGTATTTTCTGGACAATCCCCACCGGGCCCTGGTTCAGATAGAACCCGAAGGGGATTATTGGGAAAGGAAGGAGGCGGATCTGGCCCTTAAGCTTGACCGGCTGGAGCTTTCCGGAGAGCAGCGGCGGGCCATAGGGGAAAAATCCGCGGAACTTGAGCGGATCCAGGGGGAAGGGGAGCGCCCCGAAGCCCTGGCGGCCATTCCCCACCTTTCCCGGCGGGATCTGAGCCCGGAAATAGACGAGGTTCCCCGGGAAATCCGGGATGTGGGGGGCGTTCCGGTTTTGGCCCACGACTTATTTACCAACGGCATTAGTTACATTAACCTGGCCTTCCCCCTGGATGTCTTTGAAGCTGACGATTATCCCTGGCTGCCCTTCTTTTCGGGGATCCTTATTTCCCTGGGGCTGCCGGGAATGGATTACGGCGAGGTGTCAAGCCTTCTGGCCCGCACAACCGGAGGTTTCCACGGGATCCTCCAAACCGGCTCCGTCCCTTCCGGCATGGCGGAAACCATCCCCACCCCCTCGGGGATCCTCGATCTGGCAGGCCGGGACTGGCTGGTATTCCGGCTCAAGGCTCTGGACAGCAAGATCGGCCCCGCCCTGGATTTGATCCGGCGGATCATTACCGGCGCGGATTTTTCCGACCAGCGGCGGATCCGGGATTTGGTTTTGGAGATAAAAAACGATCTGGACGCAAGCCTCGCCCCCTCCGGGCATGTATACGCCTCAAGCCGGTCGGAACGGTATTTTTCCCGGGCCCGGGCGGTGGATGAGATTTGGAACGGCCTGAGCCAGATCGAATTTGCCCACAGGATCGCCGATCTGGACACCGCGGAAATAAGCCGCCGCTTTTCCCAAATTCGGGATACCCTGGTGTCCCGTTCGGGGCTTGCGGTAAATGTTACCGGCTCTGCCGAAGCGATTGCCGGGTCCCTCCGGGGAATTGAGGAGCGGTTCAGCTCTTTTGGGCCCCCCCGGCCCCGGAATCCCCGCTTGTCCGGGACGGAGCCCTTCTTCGCCCTTTTGGACGGGGCCGAAGCGGCCCCGGGGAACCGGAGCGAGCTCTATGTTTCCCCTTCCCTCCAGATCGGTTTTGCCGCCATGACCCTGGCGGGTTCCCCCTTTTCCTCGGAAAAGCAGATCGCCGAATTGGTTCTGGCCCATCTCCTTTCTACCGGGGC
>JAITRD010000132.1 GCA_031288575.1 Treponema sp.
CGGCTCTGCTATCATGAGGTTTTCCTTTGGGACTTAATTAAGAGTAAATGCAGAAGCCCTGCCCGGCAGCCCGGGTCTTGGACTAAACTTGACCCACAATTCCGGCGGTAAATTTATTATCTGAGTACCGTTATCCTCCTTTCAGGCTAAAGTTGCCCCACTTTTTTTGAGTAGGCCCGTAGGAGAGGGAGAAAGGACGGGGAAAACATTTGGAATTCTCCGCCGGAGCGTATTGAAGATAGCAGAGGCGGACTCTACAAGCGTTTTCCCCGGCATTTTTTCCTCTCCTACGGGAATTACACAGAATTTTGTGGGTCAAGTTTAGGTCTTGGAGGGGGCTACAGGGTCTGAAGGGCCTGCTCAATGGCGTTAATGGTTGTATCCGGGGTGGAGGCTCCGGCGCAGAGCCCGACCACGCCGTAGGAGCGGATTTCCCGGGGGATGTCTCCGGGGGTTTCCGTAAGCCAGGCGGGTTTGCCCTGGGAAAGGGCGATGGCGAGGAGCCGTCGGGTATTGGCTGAATCCTTTCCTCCCGCTACAATAACCGCTTCTACCTCGCCGCAAAGTCTCCGCAGGGCATCCTGCCTGTCCTTGGTGGCGCCGCAAATGGTATCCTGAATCATGATGCCGGGGAAAAAGGGGCGGATTGCTTCGCCTATAGCCCGGTATTCATCCGGGGAAATAGTGGTCTGCCCCAGGAGGGCCGTTTTTTCGGGCTTCTCTTCCCGAAACAGGGCCTCCGCCGCCCTTGCCGCTTCCTCCGGGTTAGCTACCACCAGGCAATCCGGGGCAAAACCCTGGATCCCGATTATCTCCCCGTGATGCCGCTCCCCGGCAAGGAAAACCCGGTATCCCTCCCCGGCTAAGGCGCGGGCCCGGTTTTGCCCGGACCGGACATGGGGGCAGGTGGCGTCCGCAAGGACCGCCCCCCGGGAAATCAAACCGGCCTCTAATTGGGGACTAATGCCGTGGGCCCGGATAATAACTACCGCCCCGGTTAAGGTTTCTGGAAGCGAATCTTCCCGCAGCACCCTGATTCCCTGTTTTTTTAAGCCCTCTAAAACCTGGGGGTTATGAATGAGGGGCCCCATGGTATACACCGGAGAAGGGGCATTTTTTAATTCCGCCTCCGCCCGGTCTACCGCCCGGCGCACCCCCATACAGTATCCTAAAACTTCCGCCCGGATTACCTTCACCAAAGGAGCCGCTAGGCTTTAGAAACCGCAACCACGGCGGGAACCCCTACGAGTTTCTTTTTTGCCCGCTTCTTTGCCTGAGCATCCCAATAATTCACAAAACCCGACGCGATAAAGACGGTCGAATAAACCCCCGAAACCATCCCCACCAGCAGCGCCAGGGCAAAGTCTTTCATGGAGCCTGTGGTAAAAACAAAGAGGGACAAAACCGCCAGCATGGTCGTTGCGGTAGTAATAATGGTCCGCCCCAGGGTTTCCGTTAAGGCCCGGTCCAGAATGTTGACAAAGGCATCGTCCGGGTAAATCCGCCGGGTTTCCCGGATCCGGTCAAAGATAACAATGGTATCGTTAATGGAATACCCCAGGATAGTCAAAATGGCGGCGATGGTGGTGGTGTTAAATTCCATCCGGGTCCAGGTGATAAAGGCCACCATTACGAGGGCGTCGTGGGCTATGGCAAGTACCGCCCCAAGGGCGAACTGGGGTTTAAAACGAATCGACGCATAAATGAGGATCAGGATGAGGGTTAAGGCGAGGAGTATCCCCGCCTGATCGGTGAGGTTCTTGGAAAAACGGGAACCCACATAATCGGCCCGGATTATGGCGACCCCGCCGGTTCCGAACCGGGTTTCCAGGATTTCAATGATCCGTTCCGAAGGAATTGCCCCGGCTTCCTCAAATTCACTGTCCTGTATACGGATCATAAAATGGCGCTCCCCGGGGTTTCCCAGGATCTGAACGGAAACTTCCCCCAGGGGCAGTAAGGCGGAACGGACCTCCTCAATGGGGATAGCCTCCGCGTCCGGGGCAAGGTAATGGATCACAAAAGGCTCCGATCCAAGCTGGGGGTTGCCCTGGGCGCTTTGTATCAGCCATTGGGAACGGGTGCTTTCGGCGGCCGCCACCCTTACCTGGATGCCCTCGACCTTCCGCCGCAGCTCCGCGGTTAACTCACCGATGGTTTGGTAGGTTCCATAGGGGAAGGGATGGGTTACCCCCTCAACCCCGGAACCGGAAACAATGATATAGAGGTTGTTCCGGTCAAAGGAAACCGAAACATTCCCCGGGCCTGAATAGCTCAAACTCAGGGCCGTGGGGGCAAACTGAATTTCCTGGATAAAACCTGCCTGAAAATCAACCCCTAAATTAAAGCCGCCCTCTCCCCGCTGCTCGTAAAAAATAAATCCGACGATGCCGGCAAGGATCAAAATAATGGATATCACCGCGGCGGGGAAAAAAAATTTTGAAAAGGAAATAACAGATTTCATTATTTGATCCTCCAACTGACCGCTACCTTTTTACTGCCCAACACATCGGTACCGAAATCAAATATAAGCCGGGAAACAAAAAGGGCGGTAAATACCGACGAGAACACCCCGATGGCCAAACTCACCGCAAAACCCTGGATGGGGCCGGAGCCTAATTGGGAAAGGAACAGGGCCGCAATAAAGGTGGTGATGTTAGAGTCCATAATCGCCCAAAAAGCCTTGTCAAAGCCCGCGTCAACGGAAGCCTTCCGGCCTTTCCCCAGGCGCAATTCCTCCTTCATCCGTTCAAAGATAATAACGTTTGCGTCCACCGCCATACCAATGGTCAGGATAAACCCGGCGATGCTGGGCAGGGTGAGGGTAAAATTGAAGGCCGAAAGTATGCTGAACATCAGGTAGATATTAAGAAGCTGGGCTATCACCGCGTTTATGCCCGCGACCTTGTAATAAAAAAGCATAAAAACCATAACCGCCGCGAGGCCCCCCAAGAGGGCCCGCAAGCCCTGGGCTATGGTATCCTCCCCCAGGGAAGCGCCGATTGTCTGCTGGTTGGCCACTTCCAGTTCCACCGGCAGGGCCGCGGTCCTGAGAATAAGGGCTATATTATTGGCCTCCTCCGCGCCGAAACCGGTAAGGCGTACCGAGTCCCGGATGGCGCTTTGGATAGTGGCCTGGGCCTTAACCCGGTCATCCAAGACGATGGCCATAGGTTTGTCTATATTGGCGGAGGTGAGCTTATAGAAAATATCCCCCCCCTCGGAATCCAAAAGGAAGGTAACCTCCGGGCGGCCGTCCAGGTTGCTCCGCTCCACCAAGGCGCTTTTAATATGGTTGCCGTCCAGGCCCACTTCCTTTTTGATCACCGTATACCCGGTAAATTCGTCCAGGCCGTAACGGTCCTTTTCATAAATTCCCAGGACCTTTACGTCCGAGGGAATAATAGAAGGATCAAGCAGATCGCCGTTTCCGTCAAAGGTAGTGGTGGGGTGGGCGTCATAGTAGGACTGAAAGGCGGCGGCCGCTTCCCGGTCCACCAGGTGGAAGGCCAAGCCCCCCTTCCCCATGATGATGGAATTGATCCGCTCAGGATCGGCGGTTCCGGGGATCTCCACATAGATCTGATCCGATCCCTGGCGCCGGATAACCGGCTCGGTAAGGCCGAACCGGTCAATGCGGCTGTTAAGAACCTCCAAAGCCCGGTTCATCGCATCATCCGGGTCGTCATCGGATATGGTCCGGCCGACCCGGAGGACAATGCTCAAGCCCCCCGAAAGGTCAAGGCCCAACTGAACCGCGTTTTTTTGAAGTTCCTTGAGGCTGAATATGTCTTCCCGGTATTTGGTTTCGATAGCGTCCAGGGCTTCCTGCCTGCTGGAAAAAACGGAAAGCACCGCCCGGGCATCCCATTGGGGAGGATCGGGCTGTTTTGCGCTTTTATTGAGCTTTTTCGCCGAGGAAATCAGGAAGGAAAGCCGCTCAGGAACCCCTTCCCCGGAACGGGCAAGATCTATTAATTCCTGCAAATTCGCCTGGGCCTCCCGGGAGGCGTATATTTTTATCTGTTCCCGGGAACTCAGGGCCAAGGTCTGGCTTTCCTTGGGTACCATAAAATACCATCGCAGGGTCGGATACAAAAAAACAAAACAGATCGCCACCGTCACCAGAATGATCACGAACCGATAACGTTTACTCATGTCATTACTCCATTATTGAGGGACGGCCCTAATTCTTCGCCTCATCCCCGGCGTCATTGCCCTTATCGGCTAAAAGGTTCTCCGTTTTTTTGTCATCGGATTTTTCCGCTTTTTCTTCTTTAGCCGAATTTTCAACCCCGGAAATGGCGCTGCGGCTGAATTCAAGCTTGGTATTGTCATCAACCCTCACAATAACCGAACTTTCCTTTACGCTTTGGATTGTCCCATGGATACCGCCGATGGTAACAATCTTATCCCCCTTTTTCAGGGCTTTTAGCATATTCTGGGTCTCTTTCTGTTTTTTGTTCTGAGGCCTGATTATAAGAAAATAAAAAATCCCAATAATCAGGATAAAGGGGATCAGGGTGCTAACCAAAGATCCGGCAGAAGCATCTCCGCCGCCCCCGGCCGGAGCCCCTAAAAGAGAGAACAACCATGAATTCATACGTAACTTCCTTAGTTAATAGTAATTGTGGGATAGATTATCATGGGGGAAAGAACCGGTCAAGGCATTGAGCGGGAGACAGCAGGGCCGGCGCATATAAAATGGGGTAAAGAAGAAGAGAGGTAAAAATCCATTTTGAGGATGCTGGCCTGACCCGTCCGGGGACCCAAATATCGCTGCCCATGCGGCCTTTGACACGGATCGCGGGCGGTTTGAACGCCGGTTTTACGGGATTGCCTCTGACGCATCCCGGCTTGCTGACCGGCATCCTGCGGGGAAGGGCCTGAGAACCGGGCGTATTTCCAAGAGATAGACCGGAAGACGTAAAAAACACAAAAAAACGCCGATCCGCTTGACAAAGCGTTTAGGTTCGGATAAATTCCTATTAATACAGGGTATTTAATATGTTTTAAACTGTACATCCGATTTTAAAGGTTCAAGGAGGCTTGTATGAAAAAGGTTCTTGTGTTAAGTGCGATAATGCTGGTATTAGGAACAACGTTCCTCAGTGCGGGGGCTTCTTCCGAAAAAGAGGGCCCTGCAAAGGTACGCAAAGTGGTAGTCGGTACCGGAAACGACATGAACAATTTCTGCTTTCTGGATGAAAAGGGGAACTTGGCGGGTCTTGAAATAGATATCCTGAGCGCGGTAGACGAACTCCTGCCCCAGTACGAGTTCAGCTTTGAAGGCGGGGAGTTCAGAACCATTCTGGTGGGTATAGACGCGGGAAAGTACGACATTGCGGCCCATAACTATGCCAAAAATACGGAAAGGCAGGAAAAATATCTTTACGCGACCATACCTTATCTCCACTATTCCTACCAGCTTGTTGTTAAGGCCGGACGGAATGATATCAATTCTATTCAGGATATGGAGGGTAAGACGCTTTCTACCACGGCAGGGAACAATATCTCCTACCTTTTTGAAAACTACAACGCTACTACCGCAAAGGTACCGGTTAATCTGGCTTACGGCGCTCTGGACACGGAAACCAAGATCAAGGCTCTGGAAGAAGGCCGTATTGACGCCTTCCACGATTATCCTCGGAATATTGACGTTCTTAGGAAAACCTACAACAACCGTATACAGGCGGCGGGGCCGGAATTTCTACCCGGCTATGTGTACTACATTTTCGCCAAGAAGGATACCCAACTGAGGGATGATGTAGACAAGGCGCTGACCACCCTGCGGGAAAACGGAAAACTCCGGGAATTCAGCGTTAAATGGTTTGGCCGGGATTATTCAACCCTTGTTCCGGAACTGGAAGAGGAACGGCTGGGGCAGGCCAGAACCCTGACAAATTAGATTTTAACCGGAATTTTCGGAGGAGCAGGATGTCCGGCGCAAACAGCATTAACGGCATAGATGTTTTAAGCCTGGCAAAGGCCAGTGAAAATTACACGGTGGAAGTCAGGCGGCATCTGCACCGGCATCCCGAACTGACCCGGGTGGAATTTGAGACCCTCAAATACATCCGTTCCCATCTGGAAAAATGGGGTATCCCCTATGTAGAAGTAGAAGACGGCGGCATTTTCGCCTTCATCGGCGATGAAAGCCGGGGGAAAACAGTGTTGCTGCGGGCCGATATCGACGCCCTGCCGATTCAGGAAGATCCCCGCAACCTGGCAAGGAAGCGGGAAGTCATATCGGAAGTTCCGGGCGTACAGCACGCCTGCGGTCACGACGCCCACACGGCCATGCTCCTTACCGCGGGAAAGATCCTCAAGGAATATGAGGGGAAGATTCCCGGCAGGGTGTTGCTCATGTTCGAGCGGGGGGAAGAGGGGGGCGGTAACTTCCGCCAGCTTCTTTACTATCTGGAGGATAAAAAGATCCGTGTTGACGGGGGGCACGCCATCCATGTCCGGCCCGGCGTTCCCGCCGGAAAAATTGTGGCTGTCCCTGGGCCAATCATGTCGGCGGGCTGCGGTTTCAACGTAACCATTACCGGCAGGGGAGGCCACGGCTCCCGCCCGGATCTGGCCAACAGCCCCCTGGACTGCTTCACTTCTCTGTATCAGTCCCTGAAGGATATAAGGCTTAAGCACATTTCGCCTTTCGATAATTTTACTTTTTCCGTAGGAACCATAAGTTACGGAAACAGGGGGAATGTCATTCCCGGGGAACTCAACTTCCAGGGCTCCGCCCGGACGGTGAACGAAGCTAACGTAGAACGTTTTTTTGATGAATTCGATCTGCT
>JAITRD010000152.1 GCA_031288575.1 Treponema sp.
TGCGGCCCCGGCTGGTGGCCCGGTTAAACCGGTCAAAGGGTTCCCAGCAGATCCCGGTTTCGCCGTAATTCGGCAATAAAACCACATAGGGAACGATGCGGTTAAGCCGGTTTTTGTAGAACCGGCAAAAAACTTCGGGATCTATGCTTTCAATCCGGGCCAGCAGGGGAATGATGTTTTCCCGGAACCCGATATCATGGACGGCGTTGTGGAAATATTCGCTGGTGAGGATGGGATAATGGTTTCCCTGGCGGCCAATGGTCATTTTGGTCATCTGGCGGACCGTGACAAACTCCATATCCAATGATTGAATGTCCGCCTCGACATTCGCCCCCTCCTCCTCCATTTTTTCCTGCAAGGTCTTAACATCCGCGTCGGCCTGGCAAAAGTCTTTTAAAAAAAGGGACAAATCGCGATCGATCCGCAAAAGGTCTTTCAGAAGTTCCTGAATTTCCCCAAAGGCGCGTTTTTGGTTGTCGGTATAACAGGCGCTTAAGGCAGGAACGTCGTCTAGGGGGGTACGCTCATAGATGATGCTAATCCGTTCCTGAAGGGCCCTCTCCAGGTTGGTCCGTTCTTCGGCTTTTGCCTTGAGCAAGGCCCGGACCCCGTCCAGCTTCCCCAGGGCCTTTTCCAAAAGCTGCTGGATCTTAACCTGGGCGTTATTCCTGGCAACCCGGATTTCATCGGTGGTGGATATCCTGACCACACCGGTGCCCACCGCTTTAAGCCATTCATCCAGATAATAAACAGGCAGGGAGGAGTATGCGTTATCGATAATAAATTTAGAAAAAAGCTCCCGATTTTCGGGATCCAGGAAGGTAGGATGTAAAATTCCATAGCGGAGCAAATATCTTTGAGGGTCCGAGAGCTTTCCCGGGCTTTTCCGGGCCACCCCCATAAGGAAATCCCAAAAAACAGTAATCATTTGCTGGCGGAATACTCCCCGATCCTTTACATCCTTGGCATTCAGATATTTTTGCAGAACCGTATGCATCCGCCGGGCAATATCGCCTTCCCCGGAAAGCACTATTTTGTAATAATTAGGATTATTCAAGGCAGCGGCGGGAACATCCGCAAAACGTTTTGTTATCTCCGGAAATCCCGCATCGGCAAGATTTACTTCCGGAACGGGGTGGTTTTCCTCTGCCTTCGTTGAATTATCCTGGGAATTCGCGGGGGAAGTAGCAGCAACAGTACTGGCGGATAAGCCAAATAATGTGGCAATTTCAGGATCTAAATCCCCTTGAAATGTATCATCTTGAGCCATAATATAAATTATTAAGTTTCTGTTTAACTTGTCAACCTAAACAAGACAGCTCAAGGTATTTTTAGGCAAAAACCCGGCCGAAAAAAATTGGAGGTGGTGGGAATTGAACCCGCGGCCTTTTGAATGCCATTCAAACGCTCTAGCCAACTGAGCTACACCCCCAAGGAACAAAAAGAATATAACCCGCCGTTCAAAAAATGTCAAGACGCCGCGTTGCCTCAAGTAAATGCAGGAGCATCAGCGGCGGGGTTATGGTATACTGGAATAATGATTATCAGCGTATCCCGGCGTTGCGATATTCCCCGGTTCCGGTTTGATTGGTTTTTAGAACGGCTGAATCTGGGGTTTACGGAGGTTGCCAATCCCTTTAACCGCGGCCAGGTACGGCGGGTTTCCCTCCTGCCGGAGGACGCGGAGGCGCTGGTTTTTTGGACCCGGGATCCCGGAGCGATTTTGGGGAACCTCGAAAATCCGGAACTCCGGGGGCGCCGGTTTTATGTTATGACCACCCTCACCGGCTATCCCCGAATTCTGGAACCAAACCTGCCTTCCCCGGAGCGGGTTATCGCCGCCATGCGGGAACTTGGGGAAAAGTTAGGCCCCCGGAGGATCATCTGGCGTTACGATCCCCTTTTTTTGAGCAGCCTGACCGGCCCGGAATTTCATCTTGCCAATTTCCGCTCCCTGGCGGAAGCCCTGAAGGGCAGGGTGCGCAGGGTTATTATCAGTTTATACGACGAATATCCCGGAGCCCGGCGGCGGATTGCCGCCCTGGAAGGGGCCGGGCCTTTCCGTGCCCTGCCTCTTTACGGCGACGGGGGGCTAATACTCCCTGAAACCCGGGAGCTATTGGCTTCCATGGCCCGGACTGCCGCCGAAGCGGGCATGGAGATCCAAACATGCGCCGAAGGGGAGGATCTGGGCGCCCTGGGAATCCGGGCCGGGGCCTGCCTGGACGGGGAACTTATCCGGGAGCTCTGGGGCATAGAAACGGGCGGAAAAGACAAAAACCAGCGGCCCCGCTGCCGTTGTGTTCCGAGTACGGATATCGGCTCCTATGGCCCCTGCCCCGCGGGCTGTGTTTATTGTTATGCCCGGCGCTAAACCCTAAACCCAGGGCTCCGGCCTTTACTTTTATAAGCCGGCCCTGCCCCCTTTGCGGCAGATAGCCCATCATCTCCCCATCATCCAGAAATTTCTTCCCCCCCTCAAAGGCCCGACCTTTACGGCCTCACCTATTAAACGGAACATAAGGCCGGCTGGGAGGGAAAAATCCCCAGGGGGTCACTGAGGACCCCGCGGGTCCTATACCGAAGCTTTGCACCATCGGACCCTCAAGGACAACGACAAAGCCTTCCCGTGCAAAGCAAGCGTGACCCCCTGGGGATTTTTCCCTCCCAGCCGGTAACTTTTGTTACGCTTCAATATTTGGCGATAAAAGTAAACGCCGGAGCCCGTTTAGGCTTGCTTTGTTTTTCCGCGTCCCCTATATTCAAAATAGGAGGTTTCTCCGCTATTTGGTTTTTTGAAGGGCTTTGAAGGGGCCCTTAACAAAAAACAGCGCGGCAAGTCTAATATTTAGATTTGCGGACTATTTCTTTGCTATTTAAAAAATTTGAGGTCGAACGTGGTTATTAATACCGATTACTTGAGTTATCATGATTTGGATATTGAAGATGATTTCAAGGCTTCTTTTCCCAAAACCCTTGCTACCCTGTTTAGCGTTATCCATTTAGGGGCCTGGCGCTGGTACATTCCCGAGGATGAGTTGTTTTTTGACCGGCAGTGTTTTTTTATCACCGGATACGAAAGCACGGATTTGCTTCCCCGGGGGATCAAAAAAGAACTTGTTTATTTTAAAGACCGGGATAATATGGCAAAAAGCCTTATTTCCCATCTTAAAGGTAAAACCGCCTACTACGAAGCTGAATTCCGCATTGTCAGGAAGGACGGCACCCTGGTATGGGTACAGGAAAGGGGGGCGGTAACGGAGCGGGATAAATCAGGGGCGCCGGTTTATATGACCGGCCTGCTCCAGGAGATTGCCCGGCCCTGCGGGGAAAAGGAATTAAAGCGGGAAAAGCTTTTTAAAGAAAATGAACGGCTCCGGATAAACCTGGAAATTCTCCAAACTAATCTTGAAGAAACCCAGTCTTTAGGGACTTCCCTGTTTAACTCCAATCCCCATCTCCATATATTGTTTAACAGTTCCCTGAATCCTATCAACTGCAACCCCGTCGCAATGGAATACTTTGGCTTTTCCTCCAAAGAAACCTTTTTGGCGCAATTTATGCAGTTTATCCGGATTATTGTCCCGGCCTCCCCTCCGGCGGATAACCCTTCTTTTTTAAAGGAAAAACTTCATTATACCGCCCGCTACGGCTACTGCGCCTTTGAAATGAAGGTCCTGCTCCGCGGGGAAACCGTGCCCCTCCAGGTAATCTGCAAACGGATATCCCTGGCCGGCAGGTTTATTATTAGCATGTACCTTAGCGATATAAGCGCCCTGAAAAACGCCCAAGGCCGGCTAATGCGGCAGGAACGGCAATTGCACGCCCTGTATACCCTGGCCTTTCTGCTTTTTTCCTCCTGTCAGGAGGATTTTTCCCTGGTCATTTATAAATCCCTAAAACACCTGGGGCAGAGCGTCAAGGCGGACCGGGCCTATATATGGAAAAACGTCCTTGCCGAGGGCCGGCTCCGGGGCGCCAAAATTTCCGAATGGAAGGTCCCCCATTTTTTTGACCGCCCGGATCAGGGTTTGATTTCCTTTTCCTATGACGATTATCTGCCGAACTGGCGGGAAAAGATATCCGGCAAATTCAATATCAATAAAGTTTTTCAAGACCTGGAAACGCCCCTGGCCCGTCTGCACAGTTCCGAGAACGCCCTCTCGTTCTTGATCGTTCCCATCCTGCTCAAGGGGGAATTTTGGGGGTTTATCGGCATTGAAAATTGTACCAATGAACATTTCTTTTGCCAGCGGGAAGAAATGCTGCTCAAAAACGGGGGCGCCCTGATAGCCGCCGCCGTCGATCAGTACGAAGGGAAGCGCTGCCCCGGATAATAGCGGTTTGTTTTGCGGGGCAGGGGCCCCCGCATCGCCGATCTGCGGGAGCAGGGGCCCTGACGGCCCTTAGCCCTTGAACCTGCGCTGGCGGATAACTTCGTAGAGGAAGATCCCGGCGGCCACCGAAACGTTGAGGGAGTCAATTCTGCCCATGGCGGGGATGGCGATCATGGCGTCGCAGCGTTCCCGGAGCAGCCGGGAGACGCCCTGGCCTTCGCTCCCCAGGACGACGGCGACCCTGCCCCGGAGGTCCCTGGTGTAGAGGGCCTCTCCCTTCATGTCGGCGCCGTAGATCCAGAAGCCCGCCGCCTTAAGATCCTCCACCGCCCGGGGCAGGTTCGGGGTCTCCGCGGCGGGAACCCAGGAAACCGCCCCGGCGGAGGTTTGGGCGATCACCCCGGCGTGTTTTGCCCCGCGGCGGTTCCGGGAGATCACCAGATCCGCCCCGAACTGATCGCAGGAACGGAGGATGGCGCCGTAATTGTGGGGATCGGTGATTTCGTCCAGGATCAG
>JAITRD010000199.1 GCA_031288575.1 Treponema sp.
GGATTGGCCCCCCGCAGTTTTCCCCGGAGATCACGTCGGTCCCGGAAAACCCCGGATCCGCCGTAACGGGCCGGCCGCTCACATTCACCAGGACCAGCACCTCCCCCGGGCCGTCCCCCCGGAGGAGGGCAAAAAGTTCCGGGGCAAGGCGGAGGACCCGCTGGGGGCTGTTGGGGTGAAAGGCCGGCAGGGCCCTGCGCCGGGCCAGCAGCCTTTTATAGCCCCGGGAGACCAGGTTCGCCAGGGAGCCCTCCTCCCGCAGCCGGGATAAAAGGGCATCCGCGTCAAACTTTTCCCGGTTGATCCGGCGCTTAATCCCCGTTTTTTGGTATGCCTCCCGGTCCCCCCGGCTGCCGAAGAGGCTGTGGTAATAGACGGCGGGCATGCCCATCACCGAAAGGAGGATGCACTGGGAGGCCAGGAATTTCTGCGCCCTGGTTTCGTCATCCCCCGCGTCGGCGGCTACGGCGTCCAGGTAGTTGATGTTCAGCTCATAGGGGACTTCCCTGCCGCCGGGGAAGCTGCGGAGGCCAATTTGCCCGCCCCGGGCCAGGGTTTCCCGGACCAGGAGGGCCTGTTCCTCCCCGTCTAAAAGATCCTCCACCGGCCGCAGGCCTATCCCGTCGTGGGAGGCCAGGAAGTTAAAATAGGCCGTGTCCGCGGAGCTTGGCTCCAGGGCCGCGGCCCAGTCGGTAAGGCACCGGGCGTTTTGGCTCAAAAAAGAAAAAAGAACCAGCGGCGGCAGGGGAAACTGGTAGACCAGGGCCGCCTCGTCATGGCCGTCGCCGAAGTAGCTGATGTTGTCCTTCTGAGGCACGTTGGTTTCGGTAATGATGCCGCATCCGGGGGCGCAGCTCTGGAGTACCGCCCGCATAAGTTTTATCATCCGGTGTACCTGGGGAAGGTGCATGCAGGTGGTGCCCGGTTCCTTCCAGGCAAAACCTATGGCGTCAAAACGGATAAACCGGGCGCCCCGCTGGGCGTAAAGCAGGAGGACATCCAGCATCTCCAGCAATACCGCGGGGTTTTTATAGTTCAGATCCATCTGGTCTTCGCTAAAGGTGGTCCAGATATGCCGGGTTCCCTCCGGGGTATCTACCGGGGTCAGCAGGGGGAGGGAGCGGGGGCGGATCACCTGGGAATAGTCGGCCCCGGGGTCGGCGCGGATAAAAAAATCCTCGTATTTCTTTTCTCCGGCAATAAAACCCTGAAAATAGGGGCTCTCCCGGGAGGCGTGGTTTATCACCGCGTCAAACATCAGATCATAGCCGGAGGAAAGGTTCCGGATATCCTCCCAGGTTCCCAGCTCGGGGTTTATCTCCCGGAAATTGATAACCGAAAATCCGTCGTCCGAAGAATAGGGGAACATGGGGAGAAGGTGGATCAGGTTGAGGCTCTCCTTAAATTCCCCGTCCAGAAAATTCTTCAGGGTCCGCAGGGGAGCCTCCCCCTCCCGGCGCAGGGCGTCGGCGTAGGTGATAAGGAACACATCCGCCTGGTCTATCCCCCGGTATTGGGGGAAGGGCTGCCGCCGCCACCGGCTGATGAGGCTTTGTACCTCCCGGTATACCCCCTCAAAACAACCGGGGTACATATATTTCAGGCTTTCCTTAATCCTTTCCATTTTTTCCATAATCCGCCCCTTATCCGGCTTATCCGATCCTGCGGCCCGAACCGGGATCAAAAAACATCGCCTCTTCGTCCTTTACATTTAAAGAAACCGGGGTATTCACCGGTATTTCCCGGTTTTCGTAACTCAGGATTTTGATTTCCTCGCCCCCCGCGTCGGCAATGAGGATGGAATAACTGCCCTGGGGTTCCACAAAACGGATCACCGTGTCGCAGAGATAACCCGGCCCCCGTTCCATCCCCGGGGAGGCCAGGATAAACTCGGGGCGTATGCCCATAACTATTTTTTTGCCCCCGTAGGGTTCCAGCTTCTCCCCCCGGGAAGGGGGGACCCGGTAATCGATATACCGGTTCCGCGCCCGGTACGGGGGGGTTCCGACGGCCTCCGGGGAAGGGTCTTTTTCCAGGGCAAGGTCAAAAAAATTGGTAGGGGGGGTGCCGATAAAGGAGGCGACAAACCGGGTCGCGCTGTTCCGGTAGATCTCCATGGGGGTCCCCACCTGTTCCACCTTTCCCTGGTGCATCACGATAATCCGGTCGGCCAGGCTCATGGCTTCGGCCTGGTCGTGGGTTACAAAGATGGTGGTGGAATTTTCCCGGCGGTGAATTCGTTTAAGTTCGGTCCGCATGGTTACCCGGAGCTTGGCGTCCAGGTTTGAGAGGGGCTCGTCCATGAGGAAGATCCGAGGTTTTACCACGATGGCCCGGGATACGGCCACCCGCTGCCGTTGGCCCCCGCTCATATTAGCGGGGTACCGTTTCAGAAGCCCCTCGATGCCCGTTGCCTCCGCCGCCTCATCCACCCTTTTTTTGATTTCATCCCGGGAAAGCCGGGGGGCCCTTTGGAGCCTGAGGGGATAGGCGATATTGTCAAAGGCGGTCATGTGGGGCCAGATGGCGTAACTTTGGAAGATCATGGAAACCCCCCGGTCCTTCGGCTTTTTGCGGAGGATGCTCTCCCCCTCGATAAGGATATCCCCCCCGCTCACTTCCTCCAGGCCGGATATCATCCTGATGGTGGTGGTTTTGCCGCACCCCGAGGGCCCGAGGAACACGACGAACTCCCCCTTTTCTATGGACAGGTTCATGTCGTCCACAATCAA
>JAITRD010000207.1 GCA_031288575.1 Treponema sp.
GCAAAGGGGAGGTAGTAAAAGCCTTAATCATAACCGCCGTTGTGTTTTTTCGTTTCCGTCACCCCTCCCTCATCCAGAAAACCCTCTTCCCCCCAAAAAGGGCCGTCCTTTACGGCCTAAACCCGCAAACGGAACAATAAGGCCGGCCGGGCGAGAAAAATCCTCAGGGGGATACTTGACCGAAGCTTTGCACCATCGGACCCTCAAGGATAAGGACAAAACCTCCTGGTGCAAAGCAAGCGTAGCCCCCGGGGGATTTTTCCCGCCCAGCCGGTTATTTTTGTTACGCTTCAATATTTAGCGATAAAAGTAAATGCCGGAGCCCGGGCCGCCGGAGCCCGATTATTGAACACTTTATGACAATAGGCTATATTCACTATATTGAGGAGATCCCATGAAGGCTATTGAGCTGGCGAAGGCCTACGATCCGAAACTTTTTGAAGATCGTGTTTATTCCCTGTGGAAAGAGTCCGGGGCTTTTCAGCCTAAAGAGGGGAAGGGCGCTCCCTATGTTATTGTTATTCCCCCCCCCAATGTAACGGGGGTACTCCACCTGGGGCACGGCCTTAATATTAACCTTCAGGATATTGTTATCCGCTTCCACCGCATGCGGGGAGAGCCCACCCTTTGGGTGCCGGGCACGGACCACGCGGGGATCGCCACTCAAAATGTGGTGGAAAAACAGCTCAAAGCCAAGGGTTTAAACCGGCATCAATTGGGGCGGGAAAAATTTGTGGAAACCGTCTGGGAAGTCAAAAAGGAACACCACGAGGTCATTTCCCGGCAGATCGCCCGGATGGGGGCCAGCGTAGACTGGTCCCGGGAACGGTTTACCATGGACGAGGGGCTTTCCAAAGCGGTCCGGGAGGTTTTTGTCGCCCTCTATGAGCGGGATCTCATATACAAAGGGAATTATCTGGTCAATTGGTGCCCTTCCTGCGGGACCGCCCTGGCGGACGACGAGGTGGAGCATGAGGATCTTCCGGGAATGATGTACCATCTCCGTTATCCCCTTGCCGGCGGCCCGGGGGAAGCCTCCCCCGGCTTTATAGAACTTGCCACTACCCGGCCCGAAACCCTTTTGGGGGATACCGCGGTGGCGGTACACCCCGAGGATGACCGTTATGCCTCTTTAATAGGCAGGGAGGTTCTCCTCCCGTTAACCGGAAGGACTATCCCGGTGGTGGCGGATGCCTATGTGGATCGGGAATTCGGCACCGGAGTGGTAAAGATAACCCCCGCCCATGATCCTAACGACTGGGAGGTGGCCCGACGCCAGGGGCTCCCGGTCATCAATATCCTCAATCCGGATGGGACCCTTAACAATGAGGCCCCTCCCAAGTACCGGGGAATGACCGTCATGGCGGCCCGGGAAGCGGTTTTGGCCGATCTCAAAGCCGGGGGATTTTTTATCAAAGAGGAACCCATCACCCATGGGGTAGGGCATTGTTACCGCTGCCATACGGTGATTGAGCCCTTCCTTTCGGAACAGTGGTTTGTCCGGATGAAGCCCATGGCGGAAAAAGCCCTGGCGGCTTGGGAACGGGGGGAGATCATTTTTTATCCCCGGAAATGGGAAAATACCTACCGGCAATGGCTGCTCAAGATCCGGGACTGGTGCATCAGCCGCCAGCTTTGGTGGGGGCACCGGATTCCGGCCTGGTATTGCCGGGACTGCGGGAAAACCTCGGTTTCCCGGGAGGATCTTACCCGCTGCCCCCACTGCGGGAGCGGGGCAATTGAACAGGACCCGGACGTGCTTGATACCTGGTTTTCGAGCTGGCTCTGGCCCTTCAGCACCCTGGGCTGGCCGGAAACTTCCCCGGAGGACGCGGTTTCCCCTAATGCGGCGGATCCCCGGGGCGCCGGCGCTTCCTCCCCCGGCGCCGGGTTTGACAAAAAGGACTTTAACCGTTTTTACCCCACCACCGCGCTGGTAACCGGCTACGATATTATTTTCTTTTGGGTGGCCCGGATGATCATGGCCGGGCTGGAGTTTACCGGCAAGGTTCCCTTCCGGGATATCTACATCACCGGGCTTCTCCGGGACAAACAGGGCCGGAAGATGAGCAAAAGCCTGGGAAACGGCATCGATCCCCTGGAACTGGTGGAGGATTACGGTGCCGATGCCCTCAAATTTACCCTGGCTTTCCTCTGCGCCCAGGGGCAGGACATCCTTATGGACAAGGAATCCTTTAAGCTGGGTTCCAAATTCGCCAACAAAGTCTGGAACGCCAGCCGGTATATCCTGATGAACCTGGAGGGCCGGACCTTAAGGGAAAATCCCGGCCTGCTCCCGGCGGATCGCTGGATTTATTCCCGGCTGAACGGGGCCGCCAAAACTATGGAGGAGGCCTTCCTTTCTTACCGCTACAATGACGCCGCTCAAAGGGCCTATGAATTTTTTTGGAACGATTTTTGCGACTGGTATGTGGAGGCGACCAAGCTTTCCATGAGGGAAGGGGACGAGGCCGAAAAAGACCGGGCCGCCGCGGTGCTCCTGGATGTGCTTGCCGAATCCCTGCGGCTGCTCCATCCCCTTTTGCCCTTTGTGACCGAAGAGATATACGGCAAACTTCCCCCTGCCCCGAAACCGGAGGGGGATTTGCCCCCGCGGCTTCTGATAAACGCCCCCTATCCCCGTTATGACCCGGACCGGGAAGACCTGGAGGCGGAAGGGAATTTTGCTTTTCTTCAGGAACTGGTTAGGATGGTACGGACCCTGCGGAGCGAATGTACTATCCCCCCGGATAAGAAGGTCCGGGTGCTGGTTCATTTGGGGCCGGATAAGGATCAGGGCCTTTTCCTCCGGGATAACCGGGGGCTTGTTAAACTCTTGGCGGGCATCGGGGACCTGGAATTGGCGGAGGCCCCCGAATTTTCCCGGCCGGCCGGCTCCATCGGCCTGGTGGGTTCCGGCTTTGAAGCCTTTGTATATATTGCCGAAGCGGCGGATCTGGATTTCTTAAAGCAAAAATTTGCCAGGGATATCGAAAAGGACAGGAAATTTATCACCGGCCTTGAGGCGAAATTAGGGAACAAGCAATTTCTCCAAAATGCCCCCCCGGAACTGGTGTCGGCGGAACAGGTGAAATTAGAGGATGCCCAAAAACGGACAAAAAAACTTGAATCCTATATCCGGGATATGGCCTAAAACGCCTTAAGGCTTTGCAAAACAAGGGACGATCATGACCACCGAGGAAATGTTACGCTTAAAGGGCACCCACCTTGCCCCCTATATACAGCTTGCCACGGTCCTTATCGGGAAGACCCGGGAAGGGGGGGGCAATATGTTCCGGCACCAACTGGATACCATGGCGACCTTGATTGACTACGGGTATATTGATTCGGTTATTCTCAAGGCGTCGGTGATCCACGACGTGCTTGAGGACATCCCTGATTTTAACCATAACCTGATCACCTCCATCGACTATGAAAGCCCCGCGGTATATGATCTGGTGCTGGAGGTTACCCGGTTTCCCGGGGAGACCAAGGCGGAATTTCTTACCCGGATCCTGGAGGCCGGCTCCCGGAACGCCAAGGTCCTCAAAGTGGCGGACCGGATCTCCAACATGATCTCCCTCGGCTTTGTGATAAACTCTGAATTTATTAACCGTTATACCGAAGAAACGGTCCGGTATATTTTCCCCATTGCCGAAGAAGCGGATAAGGCCATGTTTGCGGAACTCCAGTCTCTGGTAACATCCCGCCGGAAGTATGTCCTGGCCTTGTCCTAGGCCGGACGGTTTTAGATTACCCGTTTTTCCCGCCACCTGCCGCTTTTCCAGCGTATGATAAAACAGCTTGCCCGGGCAATCCATTCGCCTACCATAGAAATCCAGACGCATACCACTCCCACCCCGAATTTCCAGGCCAAAAGGTAGGCTACCCCCACCCGGATAAACCACATGGCCAGGCTTGCGGCGATCATGGTGAATTTGCCGTCCCCCGCCGCCCGTAAGGCAAAGGGAAGGCAATAGGCGGGGATCCAGATAAGGATAGCGGCGGTACAAAAAATGGTGCCGCAGAGGGAGGCGACGCGCAAACTCTCCTCGGACAGGGCAAAAAGGCGGAAAAAGGAGGGCATTAAAATAATAATGAGGATGTTAAATGAACCCATCATGAGGTAATTAAACCCAATGAGTTTGCGGGTGTAATAGCGGGCGTTATCGAATTCCCCGGCTCCCATGCATTGGCCTACCACGGTAAGCAGGGCCATGGCAATGGCTAAACCCGGCAGGTTTCCAATAGTCATGATAATGGTAGCGATGGCATTCCCCGCGATAGCCGCGGTGCCGAAGGTGGAAACCAGGCGGGCCAAAAAAAGTTTTCCCACCTGGAACATGGCCCCTTCAACCCCGTTCGGAATTCCCACCCGGAGTATGCTGCGGATAATGCCGGGCATTATTTTGACCCGGCTAATTCCCCGGATATGAACCGGTATATTCCGGGACCGGTAAAGGAGGAAAAGGATAAGCGCCGCCGCTATTCCCCGGCTGATGAGGGTGGAAATTGCCGCTCCGGCAACCCCCCATTGGAAGGTAAAGATAAAGAGGGCGTTTCCCCCCACATTCAGGATATTCACCAGCAGGGAAATCCACATACCGGTACGGCTGTTTCCCATGCTGCGGAAAAGAGCGGAACCTGCCGCGTTAAGGGCAAGCAGGGGGTAACTTATGGCGGAGAACAGGAGGTAAATTTCCGCGTTGGCCATGATCCCCGGATCAATATGGCCGTAAATTAAACGCAAAATATGGTTCCGGGTTAAAAGGGTGCCGATCATTAAAAGCAGGGATATAAAAAAGACCGCGTAAATGAGCTGTTTTGCCCCGTTGGAGGCGTTTTCAGGATCATTCCTGCCAAGGTATTGGCTGCACACCACCGCGCCCCCGGTGGTCAGGGCGGTAAAAACATTCACCAGCAGTACGTTGATAGAATCCACCAGGGAAACGCCCCCGACCGCCTCCTCCCCCAAAACGGCGACCATGACCGTATCCACAATCCCCAATAAAACGATGAGAAGCTGATCGATGATAAGGGGCCAGATCAGTTGCAAAAGCCCTTTGTTGGTCCACGCGGTCAATGATATTCCCGCCTTTCCGGCGCTATTTTGCCAAAAGCCCGGCCAGGGCGGGTATGGCAATAAAGTTGCCTATGGCCCCGCCCAGGGAGGAAAGGAAAAATACCAGGAGGGCCCGGATGATCCGGTTCCGGTAGATGCCCCTGAGGCTGGATACGTCGTCAATGATGTTTTGGGCGTCCGCTACCCGGGGCTTCCGCAGGGCGGCTTCGGTGATTCCCGAAAAAAGCCCCACCCCGATAAAGGGATTGAGGGTTGCCACCGGGGCGCCTAAAAAGGCAACCAGCACGGACAAGGGATGCCCCAGGGCGAGAATGGTCCCCAGGGCGGCCAGGGAACCGTTAAAAAGGATCCAGCGGAGGAGCATCGCGGTACTTACCCCGGCGCCGGAACGGAAAAAACCCAGGAGGATCAGGGCAAAGATAAGCCCGGGGAAAATCCATCCCGCCGCCTTGGAAAGGAAACTTTTTGGGGGAATCCGCTCTAGTTCCGCCGTATCCTGCCCTTCTTCCCCGGCGGCGATTTTTTCCAGGTGGGCCTTAATGCCCTCCAGGTGCCCCGCGCCGACCACCGCCACAACCCGGTTGTTGCCGGACTGTCCCGCCGCGGCAAGCCCGCTGGTCCATATCTTTGCCGCCAGATACCGGTCCCGTTCATCAATGAGGGTTTCTTTAACCGGGGGGAGGTATTCGGCAAGTTCGGCCATCATGCGCCCAAGCTCGTTTTGTTTTTTGAGGTTTTCAATTTCTTCGGAATTTAATTTTTCCTTGGTAAAGGCGCTGGAAAGGAGGGTCGCCAGGAGTTTGCATTTGTTCCACAGGCCGCAGCGGGCCCAGGCCCGGCGCAGGGTGGTCCGGATTTCCCGGTCGCAGAGGGCATGGGGTATCCCCAGCTCTTCCGCGGTGTCGATGGCGGTTTTCATCTCCGCCCCGGGCTTCACCCCTAGTTCCTGGCCAAGGCGGCGCTGGAACCCCGCGAGGACCAGGTTGACCATGAGGAGAAACCCCTTGCCTTCCCGGAAAACCTTGACCACGTCCAGTTTTTCCCAATTGTCCTGTTCGGTCATGGAGGAAAATCTTCCGGCGTCCAGCTCGACGCAGACAAGGCCGGCCTGTTTCTCCCGGATAACCCGGCCGACCTCTTCAATGCTTTCCCGGGAAACATGGGCGGTGCCGACAAGGGTAATTTCTTTTCCCCCCAGATGCAGGGTTATAAGGGTTTCGTTCATTTAAAGATTCCGGTCCTCAAAGATCCACTCGCTAAGGCGCCACTCTATGATTCCCCGCCGGCCCAATTCTTTGATCAGTAAAAAGTACCGGGCCGCCAGGGCCGTATTTCCCCGGATGTCATAATAATTGGCCAGATAAAAGAGCATCCGGGACTTGATATCGGAATTTTTTTCCTGGTCTATCCGGATAGCCACGTCGTTATCCCCGGCAAGATCATGGTATAGGCGGAACATATACCATTCCAGGGTTTCCCGCTGGACCCTGCGCAGGGCCTGTTCCAGAAACTGCCGGGGATCGCCGATCTTGCCGGCCCGCATCCAGCTCATAGCCGCTAAAAGGGCATAACTTGATTCCTGGGGGGCATAGCGGTAAGCTTCCAGAAAGGCGTCCCGGGCTTCGGCCCATTGTTTTTTCCGCATTTTAAGCATCCCGAGCCCCTCGTAGGCAAAATAATATTCCGGGTTCAGCCTGATCAGGGCGGTATAATCCCGTTCCGCCCCTTCAAAATTTCCCAATTCATCCTGAATGCCGGCGCTGTAGATATAGGCGACAAAATTATCCGGGTCCAAAGCTATGGCCTGGGTAAATTCCTCCAGGGCTTCTTTCTTTCGGTTGAGGTCGAGGAGTACATTGCCCCGGTCGTAATGGATCCAGTAATCCCGGCTGTTCAGGTTTTTGGCCGCGTCCAGATCCGCCAGGGCCCGGGCAAGGCGGCCCGCGTCCCGGTAAAGCCGGGCCCGCTCGCTCAGGGGCGCCACCCACTGCGGATAGAGGCTTATCGCTTTGTTGAGGAGGGCCTCGGCGTTTTTGGGATCCCGGGTGTACCTGAACACCCCGGCCCTGCCGATAAGGGCCTCCCGGTTTTCCGGTTCCAGGGCGAGGACCCGGTCAAAATAAGAAGCGGCGTTTTTAAAGGAGCGGTTCCGCAGGGCGATAGTTCCCAGGGAGGAAAGGGCCCCCGCATGGGCCGGATCTATTTTGATGATCCCCTCCAGGATGGCCCGCTGCTCCCGCTCCTTGCCCCCGGCGGCCGTCAGGGCGGCGAGAACAAAGAGGGCCTCGGTATTTTGGGGTTCCCCGGCAAGGATTTCGTCAACAAGGGCCCGGCTTTCGGCGAATTTTCCCCAGGAACTTAGGACCGAGGCTTTCAAAAGCCGCACCGGGACCAAGGCCGCGTCGGCGGCGTCCAGGGTATCAAAAAGCGCGACAGCCCCCTCAAAATCCCCCTTTTCCAGGAAGGCCGCTATTTCCGCCAGGACGGATTCCATGGTGGGGCGGGGGGGCGGTTCCTCCGGGGGCGGCGGTTCCGCCGGCGGGAGGACCCCGGGGCCGGCCTCTGCAACCGGCGGCGGCGGAGGTTCGGTTGAAGCGCAGGAAACCAAACCCGGCAGGATCAGCAAAACCGGCAAAAGAAAAAATAAATACCGGAGGCAAAGCATCAAAGATATTGATGGATGGACTTGCATAATTTCTTGAAGCATACAATATTTAGGGCTCTCTGAAAAGGCCGGTCTTTACGCTCAATCGAAGGGATAGAAAAGCCGCGGGAGAGCTGATAAGATTGCGCCAAGAATTGTTACGCCGCCTGTCAAGGATAGGGCGGTTTTGTCCGCAGGGCTCCCGCATTTACTTTTATAACCTACTGTTGAATTGTAACAAAAATAACCGTCTGGGAGGGCAAGATTCCCATGGGGGTCACGCTTGCTTTGCGCTAGCAAACTTTGTCGTTGTTCTTGGGAGCTCGATGGCGCAAAGATTCGTTCAAAGGCCCATATGGGTCCTATGACCCCCATGGTAATCTTGCCCTCCCAGACGGCCTTATGTTCCGTTTAATAGGTGAGGCCGTAAAGGCAGGGCCTTTAAAGGGAAGAAATTTCTGGATGAGGGGGGATGACGGGCTATCCGCCGCAAAAAGAGGGTAGTGAGCGGTTTAATGCTCCGTTGCCATGGGCTTTTTCCTTTGCGGCTTAAGTTAAAAGTAAATGCTGGAGCCCTGGGGGCAGGGCTCCCGACATTGACAACAAGGGCATATTTATAAAGAATTGGGGCTGTTCATAATGCCGGGATTTTCTGAACAGGGCCTGTAAGATACGGGGGAGGGTTTTATGTTGAACGCAACGGTTTTAAGCCACGGCGGCATCATGGTTAATTACGCCTGTACCGCCGCGTGCCGGCATTGTCTTTACGCCTGTTCGCCCACCCGGACGGGGGGATATATCGGCGCCGAAAAGATCCGGG
>JAITRD010000314.1 GCA_031288575.1 Treponema sp.
GACCGCGGGGTCCTCAAGGGAAAGCCCCCCCCGGGGAAAGGAATAAACTTTCATATAACCTTTACGCTCCTCTAAGTCCCGGAAAAAAATATAAAACGCCCCAGGGCGCTAAGGCATCATGCGGCGATCCGTCTGTCATGGTATACCGGAATTCTTTTCTTTTTTCTATTACTTCCCCCGGAGAAAAAGAAAAGGGGAACGCCGGCCAGCAAGACGATAGCCGAAGGCATAAGATCCTGAAAATCCCGGCGCCCTTCACCGGCAGCCTCCGTATTCCCCAAGAAATTCATGAGCGGTTCCAGGGGAAAGGGGGGAACCCCCTCCAATATATCCCGGCGCCGTCCCTCATCGCGGTTTTCCCCGGGCATCTCCGGCTCTCCGGCGATAAGGCCGTCCCCGGCCATGGCATATTGGGCATAATCATCATTCCCCTCCTCCTGATACCCCAGGGGAGTAAGGGAAAAGGATGATTGAAAAAGGACATGGTTCTCGTATTCCAGGGAAGTCACGAGGGGAAAGCCCCCCGCCGGAGCGGGCCCGGCGGAACCGGCCAGGAAGGAAGGAACAAAGAGGGAAAGGAACGAGGCCAGGCCGAAGGGAAGGATAATTCCGGGGAAAAGGGACAAATTCACGGAAAAATCCATGATAAGCACCGGCTTAAACCGGATATGTTCCGGATTTCCCCCCCAGTTTGATTCGGCGCCGAGGGAAAGAAAAAAAACCAGCCCAAAGGAAACAAAAAAAGCCAAACCCAGGAGGGGAGGGATATTTCCCAATCCGCAGACAGCCCCGTAGGCAGCGGTTAATACCAGGGACAATAGCCCGTAAAGGCCGGTTGTCCTTAACCGGTCTCCCGAGGAGGGGAGCAGGGAAGGCTCCCGCAAAAAGTACCGGTAACGGCGGAAAACAAAATACCCCCGTACCGGCTCCCGGAATAAAAAAAAGAACCCCGCCAGGATCGCCGAAAGGGCGAAACCCGGGGAACCGGCTATAAAAAGCGGCAAAAGGAGGGGCAAACAGGCGGCGCAAAGCAGGGGTGTCCCGGAAAGGAGCAGGGTGCCGGCGGCGGCAAAAAGGAATAGGATAAAAAACCAAAAAAAAGGCGGGGAAATTCCCATAAACGAGAGGGAATAGGGGATATCCCCCAGGGAACGGCCTATCCGCTTTTCAAACTCCCTCGGTTTCCCCCCGGCAAAATCAGGGGGCAGGGGAATAAAAAAGAAACGCCGCTCCCCCCGGACAAAAAAGGAACGCAGCTTTTCGGCATACCCGTCATTTCTTGGATCAAAGGGTTCAAGCTGGTCCAGGTAACGGTCCAGGGGAATCTCCCTCAGCCGCTCAAAATCATCCAGAAAAACCCATTGGGTTGACTCGGATATAAAATTTTCTACCCCTTCCCGGGCCAGCAGGGCGCCGATTTCCCGGTCATCCCAGGCGGCATCCAGGGAAAGCACCCCGTAACCCCCGGAAAACGGGACGGGGAAGAAAAAACGGACTAAGGTCAGGAGGAAAAACCCCGAAGCCAATGAGCAAAAGACTAACAGAATAACCGAGACCTTAAAACGCATGGGAATAATCACCTTACAGATAAGCGTATGCTGCAGCCATAAATATGCCCAACAAGGCCCCTATCACTACTTCCAAAGGAGCATGGCCATGAACTTCTTTGACCGGATGGTATTCAACATCCATCTTATCCGCCATGTTCCGCCCGAGGAGATTCAACGCCCTTCCCTGAAGGCCCGAGGAACGCCTGACCCCCGCGGCATCCCGCATCACAATCAGGGCAAGCCAAAAAGAAACGGCAAAAAGATTCGATCCCATCCCCTCCCGGAAGGCCACTGAGGTTGCCATGGCCGAAACAAGGGCCGCGTGGCTTGAAGGCATTCCGCCGGTACGCCAGGCAATGGCCGCCAAAATTTCCCGGGGGTTCCTTTTCCGGCCGTTTAATAGGATAATCAAAGCCTTAATAAGCTGAGCCATAAACCAGCTTGAAACGGCGGATAAAAATATAGGATTTTCAAAAAAAGCCTTTAATGGTACCGTTCGTATAGACATGGCAAAAGACATTATCTTAACCATTCATCAGGAAAAAGCTTTTGTCAAGGGAGAGGCGGGAGACCCAGCATGGCGATTACCCTAAAAGCCGCCGATGACGACGCGGGCCGGCGGCTGGATCGTATTTTGCGCCGGGCTTTGCCGGAATTTCCCCTGTCGCGGCTGCACCGGCTCCTGCGGGAAGGCCGGATCCTGGTAGACGGCAGGCCCGGAGAAGCGGCGGAAAGGATCCGGCCGGGGGCCTCCATTGAGATCCCCGGATCCGGGGAAGGGGGGCCTACCCGCGGGACGCCGCCAAGCCCGGTGCCGCCGGATCCGGCACCTAAGGCGGGCTCCCTGGATATACTTCGGGAAGCGGGGGGGCTCCTTTTCCTCAATAAACCCCCGGGCCTTCCGGTCCACGGCCCGGAGAGTCTCGAAAGCCGGGTACGGGCCTACCTGGCGGGAAAACTTCCCCCTTCCCTTTCCTTCAGGCCCGGCCCCCTCCACCGGCTGGATAAACCCACCAGCGGCATTATCGCCTTTTCAACTTCCCTTGAGGGGGCCCGATATTTCAGCGCCCTGCTCCGGGAACGGAAGGTAAAAAAACGCTACCTTGCCCTGGCGGAGGGAAACCTGGACCGTCCCGGGGTCTGGGAAGATTTTCTCCTCCGGGACCGGGGGGACAAAAAGACCTTCCCCGCGGCGGATCCGGGGAAGGGGCAAAAAGCCCGTACCCGGGTATACCCCCTGCTGGCCCGGGGTGATTATTCCCTGATTATGGCGGAAATAGAGACCGGAAGGACCCATCAAATCCGGGCCCAGGGGGCTATCCATGGCTTTCCCCTGGCGGGGGACCGGAAATACGGGAGGGCCCCCCTTGAAGGGGGATTCCTGTTACACGCCTGTGCCATGGAATTTCAAGAGCCGGGGGATCCGGCGCCCCTGGCGCTTTGGGCCCCGCCGCCGGAAAGATTCCGCCGGATAATCGAGGAACTTTTCCCGGAAATCGCCAAAAACCCCGGGAGGATCTCTTTCAAGGCCCTGTTTCATGCTATACTTTAGATAATGTTTCGGGATCTTTTTTTTAGCCTCAGAAGAATAAAGACCTATGCCCTTATCGGGGAAAGCGGCACCGGGAAAAGTTTCCGGGCCAAACTGATTGCCCAAAAATACGGTATAGACTTTATCATCGACGACGGCCTTTTAATCCGGGATAACCGTATCCTGGCGGGCCATTCGGCAAAAAAGGAAAAAACCTTCCTCGCCGCGGTTAAGGTCGCCCTCTTTGATGAAAAAGCCCAGCGTGACGAGGTAGCCCGAAAACTTCAGGGAGAAAAATTCAAAAAGATTCTCATCCTGGGAACTTCGGACAAGATGGTAAACAAAATCGCCGCCCGGCTGCAGCTCCCCTCCCCCAGCAAACTTATCAAAATTGAGGACATCGCTTCCCAGGAGGAGATCGAAAAGGCCATAAGAACCCGGCGTATTGAGGGAAAACACGTTATCCCCGTGCCGTCTATCGAAGTGAAACGGAACTACCCGAATATCTTTTATGACGCGGTGCGGATCTTTAAACGGAAAAAGGGCCCCGCCGGAATCGGCCCTACCCCTACGGTTCATGAAAAGTCGGTGGTGCGTCCCGAATATTCAAAGCGGGGCAAGGTTATTATCTCCGAAACGGCCCTAAGCCAGATGGTTATTCATTGCGTGGACGAATATAACGCGGAAATCCGGATTAAAAAAATTGTGGTAAGGGATAACGACATGGGCTACCGGCTGGTCATCACCATTGATGTTCCCTACGGAACCCAATTGGGGGGCAATATTCATGAGCTTCAGCAGTATGTTATCGAAAATATCGAGCGATATACGGGGATCCTTATTGAAGAAGTGAATATAATTATAGATAAAATAATACAATAACATGGAGATTTTATATATGAGGAAAAAAATAGGTTTTTTGTTGTTTCTTTTCGCCTTGGGTTATGCCCTGTCCGCCCAGGATACCGCGGTTCCCGGAATAACCCTCTTAAAAGGGCGGTATTATGAGATTTATTCCGATAGCGGGCGGGCAGACGCGGAGGCTCTGGCCCGGGAATTAGAAGGCCGGTTTATTATTTATAACCGCCTTTTCCGTTTTAATCCCCGGAATTTAGACGCCCCCCTGAGGGTCAGGGCTTACAAAAATGAGGAATCCTATAACCGTTATGTGTCCGCCCGTTTGGGAACAAGCCGGCCCGGGGTGGTGTATCTCCATTACAACCAAAGCGATCGGCGGGAATTGATTATCCACCGGGGCAGCGACGAGGAAAAACGCTTGCTTCCCCATCAGGCCTTTATCCAGTTTTTCCGGGCCTTTGTCCCCAATCCCCCCACATGGATGCGGGAGGGCTTTGCGATTTATTTCAGCACCCTCGCCCTTAACAGCGAAACGGAGGCCCTGGATTACGAAGAAAATTTGTCCTGGCTCGAGACCGTAAAGGCCCTGCAGGCCAATTTGCCCTCCCCAGAGGCGATTCTGCTTGCGGATATCCGGGGAACGCCTGAGCATATTCAAAGCGTTTCCTGGGCGCTGGTTTCCTTTTTTCTCAACAGCGGAAACGAGGAGTATTTCAGGACCATAACCGAAAGTTTTATGCTCCTTTCCTCCTCAGCCTCGGCGGTGGGAAATTCCGAGGCGGTTTTTAAGCATATCACCCTTTGGATAGATCTCGAAACCCTGGAACGGGATTACCGGACTTATATTTCCGCCCGCAAGACCTTTGCGGAGCTTTTAGAAGAGGGGCGGCAGGCCTATGCCCTAAAGGATCAGGTAACGGCGGAGCTTGTCTTTATGAGCGCCCTGGATCAGAGGCCTACCCATTACGCCCCCTATTATTACCTGGGCCTTTTAGCCTATGAAGAAAAAAATTACAACATCGCCGAGCATTATTACCGGTCCGCCATGCAATACGGCGCCGATTCGGCCCTGATCTCCTATGCCCTGGGGATTAACGCCGCCGCCGCGGGCCAGCGGGAAGCGGCGGTCAGTTTTCTGGAACAGGCCGCGGCGGCGGCCCCGGATCGGTACCGCCAAAAGGTCGCGGAAATTCTCCC
>JAITRD010000217.1 GCA_031288575.1 Treponema sp.
AAGGAAGTGGCGGCCCGGGAAATCCATGCCCGGAGCCCCTGCCGGGACGAGCCCTTTGTGGCAATAAATATCGGCGGCATCCACGAGGGGCTCATGGAAAGCGAACTTTTCGGCCATGAAAAGGGGGCCTTTACCGGGGCGGCCGCCCGGAAGCCGGGGCTTTTTGAGCTTGCCGGCCGGGGGGCTATCTTCCTTGACGAGATCGGCGAAATGCCCATGCCCCTCCAGGTCAAGCTCCTGCGGGTTCTCCAGGAGCGGAAGATCCGGCGCCTGGGCGCGACCGGGGACATTCCCGTCAATGCCCGGATTATTTCCGCCACCAACCGGGACCTGGAAAGCCTGGTGCGGGAGGGCCGTTTCCGGGAGGATCTCTACTACCGGCTCAATGTGTTCCGCATCGTCCTCCCCCCCCTGCGGGAGCGGCGGGAGGATATTCCCCTGCTCACCTCCGCCCTGATCGCCAAACTCTCGGCCCGCATGGGACGGCTCCCCCTCCCCCTGTCCCCGGAGGCGGCGGAAAAACTCCTGGCCTATTCCTTCCCCGGCAATATCCGGGAACTGGAAAACATCCTGGAACGGGCCCTTATCTACTGCGAGGGGCCGGAGATCCTGCCGGGGGACATTGATCTCCGGGACATCACCCCCGGAGGGCCCCCTTGGACAGGTTCCCCGGCCGCCTCCCGCCAGGCCTTGCCGGAAACCGCGGAACCGGAAGCGCTGCCCCTCGCGGAAATTGAAAAGGAGGCCGTCCGGGCAGCCCTGGCCCGCCACGGGAGCAACCGGACCCGGGCCGCCGAAGAACTGGGAATTACCCGGAAGACCCTGCTCAATAAAATAAAAAGCTTCGGCCTGTAAAAAGCGGGGAGCCGTTATCCCTCTCCTGGGCCAAAGTTGACCCGCAAAATTTTGAGTACTTCCCGCAGGGGAGGGGAAAATGCCGGGAAAAATGCTTGTAGAGCCCGCCTCCGCTATCTTCGATACGCTCCGGCGGAGAATTCCAAATATTTTCCCCGGCCTTTCCCCCTCCCCTGCGGACTGCTCAAACAAAGCGGGTCAAATTTAGCCTGAAAGGGGATAACGGCACTCGGGTAATATTACCTTTTATAGAGGAACATCCTTAGAATCGCTTTTTTCTGCGCTCAGGGCCTCGATTTCTGCTTTTTTGGCCATTACCGCCTTACGGGAGCCTAAAAGTATCGACACCGGCTCAAGGACAGGGATGTTTTCGCAGACAATCTTAATGATCACCATCATGGGAACCGCCAGGATCATTCCGGCGAATCCCCAGATCCAGCCCCAGATGACTAAGGACAGGAGGACCACAATGGGGGAAAGCCCCAGGTTGTCCCCCATGATTTTCGGCTCCAGAACATTGCCGATAATCATGTTCGCCCCCAGCATAACAAGAGCCACGGCGATAATGGGCCCGGGGGAGGGCCAGAATTGGAGCAGGGCAAAAAGCCCGGCTCCCACTCCCACGGCAATGCTGCCGATATTCGGGATAAAATTGAGGATGAACTGGATAACCCCCCATACTACGGGCAGTTCAAGGCCCGCTATGCTCAGTCCTATCGTAACCACCACCCCGGTAGCCAGGGAAATAAAAAATTTGGTGGAAAGATACCGGGAAACCTGGACCACCACATCGGCGCTGATTTTTTTTATCTGCCCGGAATGTTTATTCTCAAAGGCAACGTCAATTTTTGTCTTAAAATAAGTGGCCTCCACCAGCAGAAAAATCACAAAAAGGGTTACCATAAAAGCGTCTTTTAAAAAAACGATAAAAGAATTGGAAAGAAAAAAAGTGATATTCCGGATTCTGGTCCGGACCCCCAATTGGGCCCAAAGGTTTTCAAAAAAACTTAAATGTTCATCATAAGAAAGTTCAAAAAGATCCGACACCGAAAGATATATTTCGATTAAGCGGCTTTCATACTTCGGATACAAGGTCAGGACGGTCCTTCCCGACGAAAAAAGCACAATTCCCACGAGGTACAAGCCGGCAATAATAATAGAAACCGCCAGCAGAATGGAAAAAAACCGGGGAATATGCCATTTTTCCAAAAAAGAAACCATGGGATTCATCACAAAGGCCAAAAGCACGGAAATGATGAAGGGCAAAATCACCGATGAAGTAACCTTCAGCACCGCTCCGGCTAACACACAGGCGATAAACGCCACCAGGAAGAAGTTCGCCCGGCCCGAATTAAAGCTTTTAAAGCGATCTTTCATAAAATGATTATGCCATAAAAGAAAATATTTGCAATCTTATTTTGCTTCTTTTATATTTTGAAAAAGACAATGGTGATTGAGCTTATTTCAAAACTCGGTTAGTTTTAAAGCAAGCTCTTTAAAAAACCGGTCAAAGACCGGTTTTTCTATTAAATTTTAAGGAAGCTGTTCCAAAAATTGAAATTTTGGAACAGTCTCGATTTTCATCAAGCTTAATTTTGTGCAGGAGAACGAAAAACGATGAAACTGAAACTCAGGTTGACAATGATTACCATTACCATGATGGTAGTGGTCGTCTCAGCAATAACGATTATTTTGATAAGCCGGGCGGCTGCCTTGGAAATTGCGGCGGCGGAGACAAATCTGGAAAATATGACCGGCCTTCAAGCCTTGGAACTGGACACCCGGTACCAGGTTTATCTGAACGTAGCCCAAACGATGTCCCAGATCATGAGCGCCTATGAGGCGATGGATCCCGCGGTGCGGCGGAGCCGGTATACCGAGATGCTCGTGGCGGTGCTGGAGTCCAGGCCCAATTTTGTGGGGATCTACACGGTGTGGAAACCCGGCGTCATCGACAATAAGGCGGGGGAACTGGCCAATACCCCCGGAACCGACGCCAGCGGGAATTTTATCGCCCTGATTACCCGGAAAAGCGGCCGCCCGGAGATCCGGGCTTATGCGGATTGGCAAAACGCCCTGGCAACGGTTAAAAACATTCCCACCCTCGGCGATCCGGTCCGCCAGACCGTAAACGGCAAGGATGTCCTGGTAAGCAACATTACCGTTCCCATCATTTCCGGAGGAACCTCCGAGATTATCGGCCTTATAGGGATAAATTTTGAACTCAGCGCAACCCAGGCGATGGTGCAGGCGTTGAGGCCCTTTGGAAACGGCCGGGCAATACTTATCAGCAACAACGGCACCGTGGCGGCCCATTATGATCCGGCCAAGGTTGGGCAGAGCGCCGATCAGGTCATCCTGCCGGTGGTAGGGGAAGTGGGGGTCACCGAGGTTAAGGAAGCCCTGCGGACAGGAACTCCCCAGATTTTCTCAAGCAACGACAGGATCTGCGATGCTTATCCCTTCTATGTGGGAGAAACCACCACCCCCTGGATTTTGCTGTCCTCGGTAGAGCAGTCAACGGTCCTGGCCTCGGTATATTCCCTTACCCAGTTTACCGTCATTATCCTGCTTGTCTCCCTGGTAACGGCGGCGGCAATTATCTTTTTGATTGCCTCCAGCATCGCCGGCCCCATTGCCGAGGTATCCCTGACCCTCAAGGACATCTCCGAAGGGGAAGGGGACCTGACCAAATCCATCGCCGTCCGTTCCAAAGACGAAGTCGGCGACCTCGCCCGTTACTTCAACCAGACCCTGGAGAAAATTAGAAATTTGGTCGTCATCATCAAGCGGCAGGCCGTTGCCCTCCTCGACATCGGCAGCGAGCTTGCCTCCAACATGGCCGAAACCGCCAGCGCCATCAACGAAATCACCGCCAACATCCAGGGCGTCAAAGGCCAGGTGATCAATCAGTCCGCGTCGGTATCGGAAACCAACGCCACTATGGAACAGATCACCGCCAACATCGATAAACTCAGCGGCCACATCGACCGCCAGAGTTCTTCCGTTGCCCAGTCCTCCTCGGCCATCGAGGAAATGCTGACCAGCATCCAGTCCGTCGCCCAGACCCTCGTCAAAAACACCGCCAACGTCAAAAACCTGGCGGAGGCCTCCGAAGTCGGCCGGACGGGCCTGCAGGAGGTGGCCGCCGACATCCAGGAGATCGCCCGGGAATCCGAGGGGCTCCTGGAGATCAACGCGGTGATGGAAAACATCGCCAGCCAGACCAACCTCCT
>JAITRD010000315.1 GCA_031288575.1 Treponema sp.
CCGATCTCTGACCCTCAAGGACAACGACAAAGCCTTCTCGTGCAAAGCAAGCGTGACCCCCTGGGGAATTCTGCCCGCCCAGACGGATATTTTTGTTACGCTTCAAGAGCGGATTATAAAAAGTAAATGCAGGTGCCCTGATACGGCTCTGTTCCCCATTTATTTTTGATGATACTCTTAGGGCAATGAAAAACACGCGAAACTTTTTTCTTTTTATTTTTCTGTTTTTTATTTTTTTAAACCCCGCTGACGGGGCGGAATTGACGGAATTGCTGGATCAGTTTAATTTCTCCGCAAATATTACCGGCATCGGCGGCGGCGTGAATTTTACCGCGAACTACCGCATTTTTGAGCTTTCGCTAAGTTTGGGGGATTTTTTTGCGGAGCACAAAAAAACCCATATCGGGATGGAATTAAGCCTCCTCAAATATTCCATTTTTTATTTTTTTTCCTATGCGAGTATGCACAGGGATAAAATCTTTTTTATCAACACCAGTCTCTATTGGGATGCCTTGCCGAGGGATGATCTCCTTTTGGGCCCCTTTTTTTCAATACAATATTTAAGCGTGGATAATTTATTGCGGGCCGACCGGGTAGGATTTAACGCCAGGGAAATTCTTTTTAGCGCCGGGGCCAAATTTATATGGAAACCCCAGGGGAAACTGGCCGTATGGCCCCTGGAAGTGGTGGGATGCGAAGCGGGTTACCGCGCTATTTTTGGAAATTCCGGCGTCTATTTTTTGTTAAAACTGAGCAGCCCCTTTTAAAGCCGGGCGTTTTTCGGGACCGGGCCGCGTCCGAAAAGGGAAGCTTGGGAACAGCCTCACTTAAAATATTCCACCCCCGCCTCAAAGATCCGCTGGCCCTTATTCCCCGGGATATTGACATGGACATAGGTCCCGTTCCGTTCCGAATGGGCCATTTTCCCCAGGATACGGCCGTCGGGACTGGTAAGGCCCTCAATCGCAAAATCGGAACCGTTGGGATTATCCGGTTCGGCCAGGGCGGGCAAGCCTTCGGCATCGGCATAACAGAAGGGGACCTGTCCCAATCTGAAAAGGGCCTCCCCCTGGGCCTTCCCGATAACCAGGCGGCCTTCGCCGTGGCTTACCGGAATAACATGGACGGCGCCGGGACTTTCCAGGGAAAGCCAGGGAGAGCCTGCGGACATGACCCGGGTCCGGACCATCCGGGAAACATGGCGGCCGATGCGGTTAAAGGTGAGGGTCGGCATGGCCTCTTCCGCGGTTTTATAGGTTCCGTAAGGGACCAGCCCCAATTTGATGAGGGCCTGGAAGCCGTTGCATATCCCCAGGATAAGGCCGTCCCGGTTTTCCAGGAGTTCCAGGACTGAATCGGCCACCGCCGGGGCGCGGAATACATTGGCGATGAATTTTCCCGAACCGTCCGGTTCGTCCCCGGCGCTGAATCCCCCCGAAAGGGCGATGATCCGGGCTTCTTTTATGGCCCCGGTTAACTCCCGGATGGATTCCCGGATGTCCTCCCGGTTCCGGTTCCTGAATATTACCAGCCGGGTCCGGGCCCCGGCTTTGCGGAAGGCCCGTTCCATGTCCCATTCGCAGTTGGTCCCCGGAAAAACCGGGAGAAGGGCCAGCGGCTGGGCCCCGCCGCCCAGGGGAAACCGGGAACGGCGGGGCTGAACGGGGGAAGCCCCGGTGTTCCAGGCCGGAAGGCTGCTCCGGTTCCGGGGGGTGTCCGCAACGGTAATTATTCCGGCCCTTGCTGAACCCCCGCTAACCGGCTCCCCTGAAACCTGGGGATATACCTGGGCGAGGGGATATTCATAGGCCCGGCGGAGGACCGCCAGGGCTATTTCCGCCGCCTCCCCTTCCGGCTCCCCCGGAGGAACCCCGCTGTCCAGGATGCGGAAGACCGGTTCCTCCAGGGTTCTCCCGGCAAGGGCCCAGGAACCGGCCGAGTCCAGGGCTGCCCGGGCCTGGGGATCCGCCATGGCCGCCCCGTCAATTTCCGCCAGGACCGAACCCTGGCAGGCCCGTTCCGAAACCAAACCCAGGGCCTCCGCCTTGGCCTCGACGCCGGCCGCGTTGCCGAAGGCCATAAGCGCCAGGCTTGCCGCGGCCCCTCCGGGGCCGACGGGATAGGCGGCGCAGACATAGCCGAGCCGGCTGAGGGCGGCCAGGGCATTTAGGTTTGCCTTAAAAATTTCCCATTCATCCCCGGCCGCCCCGTCCCCGGATTGGCTTAGAAGGATGATGCTGTTTCCCGGAACGCCGCTTAAAGCACCGGAACGGACCCGCGCCGCCGGGACCGTTCCGGCGGCAAAAGCAACCAGGGTAGGGGGAACCGCCAAATCAATTCCCCTTTCCCTGTCCCGGTAGGTTCCGGACATGGAATCCTTGCCCCCGATGGCGGGCACCCCCAAAACGAGCTGAGCTTCCAGGGCTCCCAGAAGGGCCGCCACCGGCTTTCCCCAGGATTCGGCTGTTTCGGGCCGTTCAAAATATTCCTGCAAGCTTAAACAGGCGGTCCAGGGGTCTCCCCCCAGGCAGGCGAATTTTGCCAGGGCTTCCCGGACGGCCCCTTTAGCCCCCTCGTAGGGGGAACGGGCGCTTTGAACCGGATCGTAGCCGAAACTCATAAGGCTCGCGGTCAGACATTCCTTCTCCAAAGAGGGAAGCAGGGCCGCCATGCCGCATTCGGGAGTGCCCTGTTCCCGGCCCCCCCAGGGGAAAAGCACCGACCCCGCCCCGATGGAGCCGTCAAACCGTTCCGTAAGCCCCCGCCGGCTCCCGGACCGGAGGGAAACCAGTTCCCGTTCCAGATCGTCCAAAAGGGCCTCCGCGCTTTTGACCGGGATTTCCCTTTCCCGGGATTCCCCGGCCGCCGGCTTTTCTCCGGGACAAAGGACAACCCGGGTTGTCCGGGGAGCCCCGGCGGTATTTAAGAATTTCCGGGAAAGATCCACGATGGTTTTTCCCCGCCAGGTCATGCGGAGCCGGGGCTCCTCCCCGCCGGGGGACCGGTCTCCCGCGGAAAATTCCCCAACGGAAATTTCCGCTATAATCCGGGCGTCCAGGTTTTCCTCCGCCGCATAGGCGATAAAGGCCGCCGCGTCCCCCGGCGCGGTAACCACCGCCATCCGTTCCTGGGACTCGGAAATAGCCAGCTCCACCCCGTTCAGGCCGGCGTATTTTTTCGGGACCGCGTCCAGGTCGATGTCCAGCCCCGCCGCCAGTTCCCCTACCGCCACCGAGACCCCCCCGGCGCCGAAGTCGTTGCATCCTTTAATAAGCCGGGTTACCCCGGGGTTGCGGAAAAGGCGCTGGAGTTTCCGTTCCTCCACGGCGTTGCCCTTCTGAACCTCCGCCCCGGCGGTTTCCACCGATTCGCCGGTATGTACCTTGGATGAACCCGTGGCGCCTCCGATGCCGTCCCTGCCGGTCTTGCCCCCCACCAGGATTACCACATCCCCCTTTTGGGGCTCCTCCCGGCGTACCCAGGAGGCGGGAACCGCGGCGATAACCGCCCCCAGCTCCATCCGTTTCGCGATAAACCCGCTATGGTAAAATTCCGCCACCTGCCCCGTGGCAAGGCCGATCTGGTTGCCGTAGGAGGAATAACCCCCGGCGGCTTCCCTGGCGATTTTGAGCTGGGGGAGTTTGCCCGGCAGGGTTTCAGCGGGGCCGCTCCGGGGGTCTCCGCCGCCGGAAATCCGCATGGCCTGAAACACATAGGCCCGCCCTGACAGGGGATCCCGGATAGCCCCCCCAAGGCAGGTAGCCGCCCCGCCGAAGGGTTCAATCTCCGTGGGATGATTGTGGGTTTCGTTTTTAAAAAGGAGAAGCCAGGGTTCCGGCGAGGGCAAACCGGTTTTTTCCGGCCCGGATTCCCCGGAAGGCGCGGACGGGGCAAATTCCGCCGGGACCCGGATGGTACAGGCGTTGATCTCCCGGGATTCGTCAAGATTTTTGAGGATTCCCCGCTTTTTTAAAACCCGGGCTCCCAGGACGGCCATGTCCATCAGGGTCCGTTTCCGGCCCGCCGCCCCGTCCCCGTAGGCTTCCTTCCGGGCCGCCTCGTATAAATCCAGGGCCCCCTTTAACCGGGAATTTTCGGGAGATTCCCCGGAGCCGGCGAAGGCGATATCCGTCAATTCGGTCGTAAAGGTGGTATGCCGGCAGTGATCGGACCAGTAGGTGTCCAGCACCCGCAGCTCCGCCAGGGTTGGATCCCGGCCTTCGGAGAAAAAATAGTCCCGGCAAAAGAGAAGGTCCTCCCGGGACATGGCAAGGCCGTAGGTTTCCGCCAACTCCCCCAGGTCCCGGCCGCCAATAAATCCCGCCAAAACCGGCGTTTCCGGCGGGGCCGTTTCTTCCATTTCTAAAGAACCGGGCATCCCTTCCGGGGCTTCCCGGGAATCCACAGGGTTGATAAGGTAACGCTTAACCGCCTCAAGGGCCTCTTCCGAAAGGGGAATTTCCCCGGCTTGGAGGATATAGATCCGGGCGGTCCGCACCACCGGCTTAATCCCGGTTACCAACTCCACGCATTGTTCCGCCGAATCTGAACGCTGATCGTATTGGCCCGGCACATACTCAACCCCGAAATACCGGTCCCCCTTATCCGCCGGTACCGTTTCCCCGTAAAAAACCCGATCGCATTGGGGCTCGGAAAAAACCGCCTTCACCGTCTGCCCAAAGGCGTCGTCGTCGAGAAGGGCCGTGTCATAACGGTGGAGAATCCGCAGGCCCCCAAGCCCCCGCAGGGCGGGATACTGCCCCCCTAAAAAATCGGCAAGCTCCGTCCGCAAACTCTGCGCCCCAATATCAAACCCCGGTTTTTTTTCTACAAACACCCTTTTTACCAGCATAGCCAAAGTCTACCTATTATTATTTGCAACCGCAAGGGATGATAGGGATCCTGCATTTACGCTTCATATGAAGCGTAACAAAAATTACCGGCTGGGAGGGCAAAATTCCCGTGGGGGGCACGCTTGCTTTGCGCTAGCAAACTTTGTTGTTGTCCTTGAGGGGCAGATGGCGCAAAGCTTCGGTCAAGTAACCCTGGGGAATTTTCCCGCCCGCCCGGCCTTATTGTTCCGTTCCTTATTCCAGGGGCTCAGGCCGGGTGCAGGTGCTCTTGACCTGGTAATATACGCCCGAGGCCGAAGCGTCGTGGACGCCGTGCATCACTTCAAGGACATGGTAGGCAAGCTCCCCGGAAGCCCGGTGGGGCCTGCCTTCGGCAATGGCTTCCGCCATGTCGGTGATGCCAAGGCCGCG
>JAITRD010000317.1 GCA_031288575.1 Treponema sp.
GACCGGATATTCCGCCCCGACGGGGTGGTGGATTTTATCAGCGTGAAATTTTACGGCTTCCTGGGGCTTGAACGGTGGCCGACCTTCAATATTGCCGATGCCAGCGTGGTGGTCTGTTGTTTCATCCTCCTGATTAGCATCCTTGTTTCTCCCCCGGCCCGGAATCCTGAAAAAATAAAAGAAGGAGAATCCCATGAGTAAAAAGACAAATACCCTGTGGTTTATTCTGGGCGCGACGGTTTTTAACGTGTTGAGCACGGTTATCAGCTTTGTGGTGCTTTTTGTTCTTTATTTTCGATTTTTATCGCCCATGCTTCCGGAAAACGCCGTCCCCATCGGCATTACCCTTATCTTTATTGGGGCCATTGCCCTGTCTTTTGTCCTGTACCGCTTTATCCTGAAAAAAATCACCGCCAAAATAGACCTGGACAAGCATTTTGATCCCCTTTTTGGCCGGCGGCGTCCCAGAAGATAGGAAATATTGTTCTGTTTTTCAAATATATGTTCGGACTTTTCTTGAGATATTGACGGTCGCGGGATATAATAATAAATAATTGAAAATCCCCGGCTGCGGTGTGTAATTTGCGATGACACTGCCCGCGGCCGGGGTCCCTTTGAAAAGCCCCCCTGACATTTCCGAAAACGAGCCTCCTTTGGGCAAACGCCTTAGCTTCGCCCTTGCGCGGAGGCTCATTGTCCCCCGGCGTTTGAGCTAAACTTGACCCACAATTCAGGCGGTAAATTTATTACCCAAAGGGGTGTTATCCCCTTTCAGGCTAAATTGACCCACTTTGCCTGAGCAGACCCACAGGAGAGGGGGAAAGGCCGGGAAAAACAGGGACCTGCAAGCAGGTCCACGGAATTCCCCGCCGGAGCGTATCGAAGATAGCGGAGGCGGGCTCTACAAGCGTTTTTCCCGGCCTTTCCCCTTCTCCTGTGAGAATTGCCCAGAATTTTGTGGATCAAGTTTAGGCTACTTCCATCGGGCCTCGTATTCCAGGGGCCTGTCTAAAACAAAAAGGTCCGCCAGGGGGACCAGAAATTCGGCCCGGCGGCCGGAAAAGGTTCCTCCCCGGACGCTTTGCAGGGGGCCGGGAAAATCGACGGACAGGGAAAGCCGGGCGGCGGCAATTTCATCCGCTATAGCCTTGCCATAAACCGACGCCACCAGCTTAAGGTATTCCTCCCGGGAAAGGTCTTCCCCGGTAACAACCGGCGCCATAAGGGCGGAAAGGTAGTCAACCGCTTCGGCGGATAAAAGGGCGATAATCCTGGGGCCGGAATTCCGGTCCAGGGTGACGCTAAGCCGTCCCGGAACAGGGGTATAGCTAATAAACCGCCCCCCTCCTCCGGGCAAACTTAAAAATTCGTCGATCCGGGAAATCTGGATATCCCCTTCTATAGCCGCGGGGGCGGTGTTATGCAGAAAAACCGAACGCATCCCCGGCGCGGCAGCCATGGAAGCCGCAATAGCCGGCCCGTCGATAACCGGCGCTTCCGGGGAAAGGGCGGAGGAGGACCCCGCCAGCACGGACAGCGACCGGATAAGGGCGGTCATCCGTTTTTCCAGCGTTGCCTGCAGGGTAAAGCTCCCGGAACCGTCCTCCCCCAAGGAGCCTGAAATCCGGGCGGAACAGGAGGGGAGGAAAAATACCGCCATCAAAATCGGGAGTATAAAAAGACAATCCTTTTTCTTCATGCTTTATATTGTAACAATCTTTTTTCCCAAAAGTAACTATTTTCGCAACCTTTCGCCCGGCGGCGCGTCTAATATTTATTAAACTTGTCAACAAAGCTCTGTTGGGGTAAAATTTTGTGTTATGAGGTGATGTTATGAGCGCCACTGTAACGCCTTGGGATTATCTGGATAAATACAGGGGAAAGGTTTTTACCGGCCTTTGGCCTACCCTGCCGGAGGCTTTTGAAATAACCGTGTCCCGTCATGGGGACCGTCCCTGTTTTACTATTTTTGAACCGGACCGGATAAGCCTAAGTTACCGGGAAGCCTTCGGGATCATCCAGGCAGTGGCCCGGTGGCTCCACAGCAAGGGAATCCGCAAGGGGGATACGGTAGCCCTAACGGGGAAAAATTCCCCCGAATGGGCCGCCGCCTATATTGCCATCCATTTTGCCGGAGCCGTGGTGGTGCCCATCGATCACCAGTATAAAATTGAAGAAGCCCAGCTTCTTATAAAAACCGCCAAAGCCCGGATTCTTTTTGTGGATGAAGAAAAACACGACCGGTTCCTCAAAGAAAAAGGGGAATTGCGGGAGGTTATTTCCCTTAAAAAGGGGACCGGCGCCTATATCTACGATCTGGAAGGGCCGGAAGCGGAGATTGAACTGCCAAAAGAAACGGATATTGCGGTTATTCTTTTTACGTCGGGCACCACCGGAAACCCCAAGGGGGTCATGCTGACCCATGCGAACCTTTTATCCGACAATTATTTGGCCCAATCCTATATTGATCTTTCCGAAAGGGATGTTTTTTACGCCCTCCTGCCCCTTCATCACGCCTATAGCATGACCGTTTTTATCGTGGTCATGGCTATCGGCGCGGAGCTTGTATTCGGGAAACGGATGGTTACCAAGTCTATCCTCAAGGATCTCAAAGACGGTCAGGTTACCCTCTTCCTGGGGGTGCCCATGCTCTTTAATAAGCTCCTGGCGGCGATTATCCGGGGCCTCAAGGAAAAGGGGCCGGTAGTATACGGCCTTATTTCGACCATGATGGTTGTGTCCGGGTTTATCAAAAAAACCTTTAAGGTAAATCCCGGAAAGCGGATGTTCAGATTTATTCTGGAAAAGGCCTCCCTAAGCTCGGTCAAAACCTGCATTTGCGGGGGCGGCCCCCTGGCGGCCAGTGTCTTCAGAAAATTTAACCAGTTGGGGATCAACTTTATTCAGGGCTACGGTTTGACGGAAACCTCCCCCATTATCAACCTTAACCCGGTGGATCATTACAAGGAAACCAGCGTAGGAAAGGTAATACCCCAGGTAGACATGAAGATCCTCAGCCCCAATGAACAGGGCATAGGGGAAATAATCGTAAAGGGGCCGGTGGTTATGAAGGGGTACTACGGGATGCCCGAAGAGACCGCCGCGGCTTTTACCGAGGACGGCTACTTTAAAACCGGGGACCTGGGCTATTTGGATAATGAAAATTACCTTTATTTAACCGGACGGGCCAAGAATGTGATCGTTACCGAGGGGGGGAAGAATGTTTACCCGGAGGAAATCGAAAACGAGTTCCAGCTTTTTGAAGAAATCGATCAAATTCTTGTGCGGGGCTTCGTAACGGATAAAAAAATGAAAACCGAAGGAATTGAGGCCCTGGTATATCCCAGTCCCGATTTCTTTAAGTCCGACACGCCTCCGGAAAGGATCAAAACCCGGGTTGATGCCATTATTGCCGAGGTGAATTTGCGGCTCCTCCCCTATCAGCGCATCACAAAGATCACGATCTTGGAGAAGCCCATGGAAATGACCACTACCAAGAAGATCAAACGGGAGACTGTGTAAAGGGGGGCAAGGCAACTCCCAGCTCCAATGCGACTGTCCGGAGGGCTTCCCATACCCCTTCGGACAGGGGGACCCCCTCTTTTTCGCAGCGGGCCTCCGCCTCATGCTCCTTTTGTCCCGGGTAATAAACCCGTTCCGCCCCTTCGGCAGGGGTAAGCCCGTTGAGGGCATCCAGCATACGGCTCATATCCGCCTTAAATTCCTCGGGGGGCCTAAAAATATCGAGCCGGATAGCCATAAAGAAATGGCATACCCGGGCGGCGGTAATTTCCGAATCCATAACCGCGCCCCCGAAAACCCCGCCGGAACAAAGGGCGGTGAGTATATCCACCATAAGCGCCAGGCCGTAGCCCTTATAACCGCCCTGGGCTTCCCCTTCCCCGCCCAGGGGAAGAAGCCCGCCGCCCCGCTTAAAAAGCAGATCATCCAGGAGGCTTACGGGATCGGTGGTAACGAGGCCGTTTGTCCCAACGGCCCATCCGGGGGGAAGCTTTTTCCCCTCCCGCTCGTATACCTCAACCTTACCCCGGGTAACGGTGGTAACGGCCATATCCAGGGTAAACATCCTTCCCCCCAGGGCGGGAGCGGCGAAGGCGATGGGGTTGGTGCCGAACATGGCCTCCCGGGCAAAGGTGGGAACCCCCAAAGCGGCGGTATTAGTCATGGCAATGCCGATCATGTCCCGGCGGGCGGCCATTTCGGCATAAAACCCCGCGATCCCAAAATGGTTGGAATTGCGGACGGAACAAAGGCCGGCCCCGTGTTCGCCGGCCATAGCGATAACCCGGTCCATTGAACGCCGGCTCAGGCTCAACCCTATGGACTGCCCCCCGTCCAGGGTCA
>JAITRD010000089.1 GCA_031288575.1 Treponema sp.
AAGAGCCGCGAAGATTCGGGAAGGGCGTCTATGGTTACCTCCGGGGGCGTATTGTCTACCACTACCTCATACCACTTGGAGCCGGCGGTATTCCCGTTATCGTCCGTGGCGGTAAGGGCGAAGAAATAGCTCCCGTCAGGGGCGGTATTCCCGTCCTCAAAAACTCCGTCCCACCGGAGGGTTTCGGGCACGTCAACTCCCGATTTAACATCCGTAAAACGGCTGATAAGATTCCGGACCCCCTGGGTTTCGGGCCGCCGTTCCTTATTCCGGTAGGTCCGGACGGGATTCCCCCCGTCATCCCGGATTTCCAAAAACCATTCCGCGATATACCGCTGATCCGTTATGGAAACGGGAAATTCCAGGGCGTCCGCCTTACCGTCGTTATTCGGGGAAATCCACAGCGTTTCAGGATAATCAATGGCAATCAGGGGGGGCCTTTTATCCGCCAGCCCGACGGCCCAGACCGCCCCGCCGCCCATGGCCCAAACGCCTTCGTAGAGGGGTTTGGCGGCGGTGAAAAGCGACAGGTCCCCGTCCGAGGGCAGCCGGTCTCCGATAAGCCGCCTTCCCCCGGACTTGAGGGCAAAATTTACCCCTATCCCCAGGGAAGGAAAAAAGGAGGCGGCCTTTCCGTTCAGGCTTTCATTAAGATTAAATCCCGTGGACGCCGAAAAGCTGATCAATCCCCCGATTAGGGCATTGAGCCCCGCCTTGCCGGTCATATTGGTGAATCCCGGCGCCCCCAGGTCCAGGGCAAAACCTAGTTTGAGGGGATCCGGCCTGTTTTCCTTTCCCTTGAGGGTTAAAAAATCGAAGGACAATCCCGCCAGGGGGGTAAAGGCGGTGGGAAAGGTGCTTTTGCCCATATTCCGCATCACGAGCGCCCAGGTAAAATTATCCAGGGAGCCTAATTTTCCCATATTGTACCGGAAACCCAGATCCCCCGAGATGCCCCATTCGGCGGCGATAAAAACGTTAAGTCCCGCCCCGATGCTCATGCCGGGATAAAGTTCCTTGGCGGTGTTCAGGTTGATCCCGTAGGAGGTGCGTACCGGAAAGGCGTCAAAGGGGCTGTGGAGAAAACGGAAAGAACCGCCGAAAACCGCGTATTTACTAGGGTAAAGGGCCCCCAGGTTGGCGAGAAATCCGAAACCTGGCTCGGCGCCGAAGCCGGGGATGCCGAGAAAGCCCGCGTCAAGGACCAGGCGCTGGGCCTCTCCCCCCGCGGCGGGATTCAGGGCACCGGCAGGGGCTCCTCCCTGGGCGGTGGAAAATCCGTCCCCCCCGGCAATGGAAGGGGCGTAAATATCCGGCACCGCGTCGGCCCCAATTGGCGCCGCCCCGATTCCCTGGGATGCCGGGAAAACCCCGGCGAAAAAACCGATCAAGCCTAATACTAACATTTTGCGAAACATATATGGTTCCTGTCCTTTCTTCATAGAAACGTCTTTATAAAGATCATAAGCATATCGGCGGGTTAGAAAATTTCTTAAGACATAATTACCGCTTATCGCCTGAAATTGGGCAAAGATGCGTGAAAACTTCGGGCAAAGCTGAAGCGGGCCGGCTGCCGGTATAATCTTTCAATAATATAGATAAGCCCCGAGGCTTTTTTGCAGCAATTCCAAATTTAACTATGCTAAAACCGAAAAGAGACCTGATACTTCTACCGGGGGTCCTGCCGGAGTGAAAAAGCGGGGTCCCCTTCCCCTCCTTTTTCACTCCGGCACCCCCCATAGCCTTTTCGGGTCTCTTTTCGACCGGAATGCTTTTTGGAATTGCTGCAACCAACCAAGGGAAAAGGTAAAAAATGGTCAAATGACTTCAGGGGCAGGAGCCGCGGCTGGTTTCATTTGACCATTTTTTGAATTTGGAATTGCCGGCTTTCTTGTTCCCTTTCTTGACTATACTCATTAAAAATTTTATGGTGTTGTTAAAATGCACGGGGCATGAATAAAGCGCTTCTTTTAAGGAGGAATTTTAATGAAGAAGATTTTATTTTGCGCAGTTCTAGTTGCGATTGTCGCGGGGGCTTCGGTTTTCGGCGCCCCCAGCCAGCAGCAGGGGCCTTCCCCTTCTTCCGGCATAACGGTCCGGCTCTTAACCGACGCCACCGGGATAGACGATAAGTCCTTTAACGCCGCCGCCTGGCGGGGCATCCTGCAGTTCTACGGCGATACCTGGGAGAACGCCAGGCAGCGGGGGAGCGCCTACGATGTGGTTACCGCCCAGACCCAGGATATGTACATCCCCAATTTGCGGCAGGCCACGGACGAACAATACGATCTCATCGTAACCACCGGTTTTACCTTCGCCGACGCCCTCTTTGAGGTTGCCGGGGGAAATCCCAATCAGAAGTATATGATCGTCGATGTGGACTGGATAAATCTTCCCAATGTCCTGAACGCCATCTTCGCCGAACATGAAGGTTCCTACCTGGCAGGGGCCGCTGCGGCTCTGAAGGCCAAGGCCGACGGCATAAGCAATCCCCGGTTCGGGTTTATCGGCGGCATTCCCGGAGCAACGATCACCAAATTTGAGGTGGGCTTTGTTCAGGGGGTTCTTTCGGTCTTCCCCAATGCCCAGATTGTGGACTACTATGTTAACGACTGGGGCAATCCCGGCCTTGCCAAAACCCAGGCGAAAAACTGGTACGATTCGGGGGTATACGCCATTTACTCCGCCGCCGGGGGCAGCGGGAACGGGACTATCGCCCAGGCCAAGGAATACCGGGCCCAGGGACGGAACGTGTGGGCTATCGGGGTAGACTCGGATCAGCATGAGGAAGGGCTTTACAACGCCACCGATTCGGCGGTGCTTACCTCCATGCTCAAG
>JAITRD010000179.1 GCA_031288575.1 Treponema sp.
ACCGTTTCGGTGTCGTAGTCGTACTGGTGTTTGGTGGGTTCCATGGGCTTGGGTTCGATGTAGAAAGCCCCCTTAAAGCCCTGGCTCCGGGCATAATCCCGGGCAAGGCCCAGGAATTTCGCCAGGTGATCCTTCTCTTTTTTCAGGTCCGTGTTGAGGAGGCTCATATACCCCTCCCGGCCGCCCCAGAAGGTATAACCCTGGCCGCCCAGCTCAATGGTAGCGTCGATGGCGGTTTTTATCTGGGAGGCCGCCAGGGCCAATACGGAAAATTCCGGGTTGGTGGCGGCGCCGTTCATAAACCGGGGATGGTTAAAAAGGTTGGCCGTACCCCAGAGGAGCTTGATTCCCGTGGACTTTTGCAAATTTTTCGCCCTGGCGACCAGGGTCATCAGATTTTTTTCGCTTTCCGCAGGGCTTTCGCCTTCGGGGGCCATATCCCGGTCATGGAAACAATAAAGCTCCGTCCCCAGCTTGGTAAAGAATTCAAAGGCCGCGTCCTGTTTGTGTTCCGCCGCTTCCATGGGAGTAGCGGCGTCGACAATCCATGGATGGGGATGGGTGGGCGCGCCGAAGGGATCCGAGCCGTCGGCGCAGAAACTGTGCCAATAAGCGATGGCAAAGCGGAGATGATCCTTCATCTTTTTGCCGCCCACCAGCTTTTCGGGATCATAATACTTAAATGCCAGGGGATTATCGCTTTGCGGCCCCTCATAAGGAATTTTTCCGATGCCGGGAAAATATTCCTTGCTTCCTACATAATAATCAGCCATATTCGCCTCCAAGTTCATTTATATAAAGGACTCAAAGCCCCAAGATACCGGGAATATTCCGCGTAGGCCCTATCATAGGCCGCCGCTGCAACGGGATCGGGCTGTATGGTAACGCCCCCCTCCAAGACAACGTGTTCATCCGCCAAGGATTCGATGGAAACTTGTGAGCCCCCGGCTTTTTCCAGGCGCCACAGGGCCTGGATGGCCCCTCCCAGGGCGGCGGCTTCGGTATTGGCGGGAACCCGGAGGGGAAGCTTCATCACATTGGCGGCAATGGACTGCCAGATGGGGCTTTTGGCGCCGCCGCCGGTGAGGCGGATCTCCCTGGCCTTAAAGCCCAGATCGTTAAATCCCTCAAGGCCGATGCGCATGCCGAAGATGGCCGCTTCCAGGCTTGCCCGGGCGAGGTTTTCCCGCCTAAAGTTGGCGCTGGTGGCTCCGTTTATGCTGGCCCTGCCGTTGGGAAGGTTCGGGGTCCGTTCCCCGTTAAAGAAGGGCAATACCACCAGCCCCTCGGCGCCGATGGGAGCCCGGGCGGCTTCCCCGTCAAAGGCCTTAACATCCAGGTTGAAAAGGGCCCGGAATTCCTCGCTGGCCACGGTACAGTTCATGGTACAGAGCAGGGGCAGCCAGCCCCCGGAGGAGGAACAGAAGGCCGCAAGGTTTCCCGTGGGGTCTATCACCGGGGAAGCGGAAAAGCCAAAGAGGGTGCCGGAGGTTCCCAGGCTCATGGTTAAAAACCCGTCCCGGACCGCGCCGGTTCCGATGGCGCTCATCATGTTATCCCCGCCCCCGGGGGCAACCAGGGCCCCGGCGGGGAGGCCGAACAGTTTGGCCGCCTTTTCCGAAACCGCCCCTGCCGCTTCCCCGGGGCCTACCAGCCGGGGCAGATAGCCGGTAAGGGCCGGATCGATAAGGCCGGCAGCCCATTCCGACCATTTCCGTTCCCGGACATCAAAAAGGGCGGTCCCGGAGGCATCCCCGTATTCGGCGGAATATTCCCCGGTGAGGAGGTAGTTCACATAATCATGGGGGAGGAGGATATGCCGGAGCCGGGCGAAAAGTTCCGGCCGGTGGTTTTTAAGCCACTGAACCTTGGGGGCGGTATACCCCGGACGCATAGGCAGCCCCGCTTTTTTAATGAGCGCCTCCTCACCCCCCGCGGCGGCGGTCAGTTCTTCACATTCGGCGGCGGTGGAGGTATCACACCAGAGTTTGACGTTATACAGGGGTTTCCCCGCCTCATCCAGGGGAACAAAGCTATGCTGGTGCCCCGAAACGCCGATGGCGGTTATGGTTTTTTTCAGGGCCCCGTCGATCTGGTCAAAACAGCTTGTCAGGGCCTCTTCATACCATTCGGCCTTTTGTTCCCGGGTTCCGTCGTTTTCTTCTATTATATCCACCGGCGCCTGGGTCTGGGCCGCCGCCGTCTTTTTTTCATAATCATATACAACGACCTTACAGCTTTGGGTTCCCAAATCAATTCCGCATACGGTCTTCATAAAATCCCCCTTGCTTTTTGTTTGTTTAGTATAAAGAACCTTTTCCCGGTTAATCCATGCGGAATATTGACGTACCATATCTATTATTGATATTTTTTTTTATGCGCATCAAAGACGCGGTGTATGTTTATAAATTGGTGGGGGGGGATAAACTCGCCTGGCACGGGCGTTACCATGCCCATGAAAGCCAGGACTATGAGGTGCATCTTTTTCTGGAAGGCCACGGAGCCTTCCTCCTTAACCGTTCCCAATATATTATTGAGGGAAACCGGCTTTTTTTAACCAAACCCCGGGAATTCCATTCCATCCTTCCCGGAGCGGTAAAGCGGTCTTTGAGCTATTATGCCATACTTTTTGAACCCGATCCGGACAATTCTGCCGATCGGGAGCTGATATCCCTCCTCAACGATCCCCATTCCGGCGGGAACCGGGCCATAACTATTGAAGGACGGGAACGTTTTTTGATTGAGGAACTCTACCACCTGGCCGCGGATAAGGCCCATGACCGGGCCGCGGAATATCTCTTATTGAGTTTGCTTTACCGCTGGTACGGAAAAGGCGCCCCCGGGGAGGCTGAAACCCGGCGGGAACATCCGGACAAGGGGAACCATGTGGAACGGGCTTTGATATTGATGGAACGGTCCCTGCGGGAAAAACTGAGCATCGACCGCCTCGCGGGCCGCCTGGGCCTTTCGGAGGAACATTTTATCCGCCTGTTCCACCGCAGGCTGGGGATGTCCCCCCTTCAGTATTTTACCCGGTTAAGAATCGAGGCCGCCTCTTCCTTTTTGGTTGACACCCGCTTAACAATCAGCGCGGTGGCAGACCATTTCGGTTTTGAGAACCCCTTCCATTTTTCCCGGATCTTCAAAAAATGCACCGGCCTTTCGCCCCTGGAATACCGCCGGGTTTTCACCCGCCCGGAACCGGAGTATACTGCTATGTGAGGGGAGGAGGAAACAGCATGGAATCTACGGTCCTGGGCAGCACGGGCAGGCGGGTAAGCCGGATCGGATACGGCGGCACCCTGGCGGGGCTTAAAAATTATACCCGGTATTTTGATCCTGAGGAGGGGCGGAATAAGGAACAGCTTATCGAGGCCCTTTTAACCGCCTTTAAACTGGGAATTAATTATTTTGATACCGCCGCCGGCTACGGTAACGGGGTGAGCGAGCGCATCTTTGGGGAAGCCCTGGCATCTATCCCCAAGGAGCAAATCTTCCTGGCCACCAAGGTTAGTTTCGGCGACGCCGCTAAAACCCGGGCTTCCCTGGAAGGGAGCCTAAAAAACCTTCGCCGGGACTGGGTTGATCTTATCCAAATCCACGGTTCCCTATACCGGGACGAACAATGCGACGCCATCCTGGGGCCCGGCGGCATGGCCGAAGCCCTGGAAAAGGCCAAAGAAGAGGGGCTTGTGAAACACATCGGCTTTTCCATTGAATGTCAGAACATCCCCCTTTACCGGTTCATCCGCAGCGGCCGTTTTGAGGTAATGCAGATCCAGTACAATTTATTGTTCCAGCATCCCTATGATCCCAGTTTTACCTGCGGCAGCCTCTACGAGGCGGAGGAATGCCGGATGGGCATTGTTACCATGCGGACCTTGACCTCGGGTATTTTCCAGCGCTGGATACAGAGGGTAAATCCCCAGAATACCTTTGATTATACGCCGGCTCTGCTTCAGTTTAACCTTTCAAATCCCCTGGTCGATGTGGCCTTGCTGGGGATGAACAGCGCCGATCAGGTCCGGGCCAATGTCGCGGTCTGCGAGGATCTGCCTTCCCGGATAGATATGCATGATCTGCATACCCGTTATGCCGATAAACAGGCTCAAGGAGAAAAAAATGTTTGAATTCCATATCTTAACCCTCGGGCGGTTCTCCCGCAATCGTTTTTGGGGAGAGCTTGAAACCCAGGCCTACCGGGACGCCCTCTGTACCACCGCCTTGATTAAGGGAAAGCAGCATATCCTGACCGATCCTTCCCTGCCGCCCGGGGAAATGGCCAAGGTTCTTTTCGACCGTTCCGGGCTGCGGCCCGGGGCAATCGGGGCGGTGTTTATCACCCACCATCACGGGGATCATTTTGTCGGCTTAGAACTGTTCGAGAAGGCCCGGTGGTATATGGGCGCCCTGGAGCTGGCAGCCATGAAGGAGTCTCAGGATGCCCGGACCCGGGAACTTGCCGGGAATATTATTCCCCTGGAACAGGGCGTATTAGAGGGGATAGAGCCTTTTCCCCTGCCGGGGCATACCTCAGGCAGCATGGGGCTTTTGTTTGAAAGCCCTGACGGCAGGGTAATTGTTTCAGGGGACGCGGTGATGTCCCGGGATTTTTTCCGCCACGAGGCGGCTTACTTCAACGCCGTTGATCCGGAACAATCCCGGCGGTCCATCCGCAAAATCGCCGAATCGGCGGATATCGTCGTGCCCGGGCACGATAATTATTTTATCGTACACAGGGAAAACGCCGGCAACTGACCTTTCCGGGATTTCCTCAAGGGCCCCCGGGCAGGTTAGGCTAAACTTGACCCACAAAATTCTGTGTAATTCCCGCCGGGGAGGGGAAAACGCCGGGAAAAACGCTTGTAGAGCCCGCCTCCGCTATCTTCGATACGCTCCGGCGGAGAATTCCAAATGTTTGTCCCGGCGTTTCCCCCTCCCCGGCGGACTTACTCAAGAAAAGTGGGGCAACTTTAGCCTGAAAGGGGATAACACCTCCCTTGGGTAATAAATTTACCGTCTAAATTGTGGGTCACAGTTTAGCAGGTTAGGGGGGGCTGGCAAGGCCCTGTTTCAAGGCATAGATGGCGATCTCGGTCCGGTTCCGCAGCCCCGCCTTGCGTATTGCCGAGGAAATGTAATTACGGACCGTCCCGGGCTTCAGCCCGAGGTTTTCCGCGATTTCCTTATCGGACCGGCCCTCCCCAACATGGGTCATAATCCGCAATTCTATGCCGGAAAGGGTCGGGGGGATAAATTTTTTTTCGCGCAAGGGAAAATACCGGCCCTGGTTTTCCTTTTTAAAAATTTGGGATATCAAAGGGATCGCCTTAGCGACAATCCTCGGGTCAAAAAACACGCCGCCTTCGGATATGGTCCGGATTGATTCGGCTATTGTTTCATGACCGCTGTCTTTCAGCAGGTAGCCGGCGGTCTGGTTGGCGAGGGCCTGGCGGATATGATCCTCATCGGCAAAGACGCTGAGGACAATCGTCCGGGTTCCGGGGGATTTAGCGGTAAATAGGGGGATAATATCCATATAGTTGTTATCCTCCCCGTCTATTTCCATAAATACGATATCAGGCTTGAAGGAATTTACCATTACCAGCGCATCGTATCCGTCCTTGCCGAATCCCAGAATTTTAAAGTCCCTTTGGGACGACAGCCGGCGCTTTAGACCGGCTTGATTCTCAGCGGGATCGGCGATAATAAGTAGTTTTATCATTGAATGTCCTGCTTATTATGGTGTTGTGGTCTATTTTGCCTAAAAACATTATTTTCTGGCAACATTTTTAATTTTCGGATAACCTCTATCCTGAGCTCAGAGGGGTACAACCTTCGCTCTAAGATGGATATTCCGGGATTAAATTTTTCCGGCAAAAAATCTGACTGAAAGGCGGGAACGGCTCCTGTTTTTTCCGAGTTTTCCCTCCGTTTTTTTATATTTATTGACGCCGGGAATAAGCTGTGGTATAGTTAAATTGTCCAGTTTGGAAAAAGTCCGATATCATTTCTTTTGGATTAAGCCATGCAATATTTTGATACTCACGCCCATATAGGGCTCATTTGCGATGACCCTATTGAGCAGCTTATAGTTATTCAGGAAGCCCGCCAGGCTTCGGTCTCCCGCCTGGTTTCGATCTGCAATAGTCTCCACGATTTTGTAAGGATCTATGAAAACCTTAAATCGGCAATCAACGTGTACCACGCGGTTGGGGTTTCTCCCTCGGAGGTTCAGAATCCGGGGAAGGACTGGGTTCAAACCATCGAACAAGGCGTTTCGCTTCCCCGGGTGGTAGCGGTGGGGGAGATCGGCCTGGATTACTACCGCAAATTCGGGGATAAAAAATCCCAGATCGAGCTTTTTATTACCCAGCTTGATCTGGCGGCCAAGCTGGACATGCCGGTGATCATTCACAACCGGGATGCCGGTCATGACGTGCTGGATATACTTCGGAACCGGCTGCCGCCCAAGGGCGGGGTGCTCCATTGCTATTCCGAGGACGCCGAATACGCAAAAAAGGCCCTGGACTTAAACCTCTATTTCTCCTTTGCCGGGAATTTGACCTACCGGAACGCCCGCAATCTCCATGAGACCATCGGGATACTCCCCCTGGATCGGATCCTTATTGAATCCGAAAGCCCCTTCATGGTTCCCGCCGATTACCGGGGCAAGCGGAATATGCCCAAGTACCTCCCCTTAACCGCCCGGTTCCTGGCGGAGATGCTGGAAATCGACGATGAAGAGCTGGCCGCC
>JAITRD010000272.1 GCA_031288575.1 Treponema sp.
CTGGAATTGTCCGGGGAGATCCCCAAAACCGGCGCCGGCTTCGACTATAAGGGCTTTCATTTCAAAATTGTCGATATGGACGGCAACCGGATTGATAAGGTGATGATCTATCCTCCCCCGGCGGAGGAAAAGGCCTAAGGGAGCGGCAAAATGTTAGCGGTTACTTTCCCCTTATTTGATATAACTAATCTTGGCTAAATCGATCTCGTGGGGTTTTCCCTCATCGGCGGCATAACCGACCGCGACGGCAAGGCCGTATTCATAACCCTCGGGAAAGCCCAATTTGCCTTTCCAGTAAGGGGCGGTATCGGGATCGTTAAACACCACCCCGGGAAGGCCCAAAAGGATATTGGCAAGCCCCAGGGAAGTCGCGGCAATGGCCAGATTTTCTGACATGATGCCCACATCGGTACCGGCATGGTTTTTCACCGCCAGGAAAAACACGGTGGAAGCGTCGTAAAAAACCTTGTTTTTACGGTTCCGCAGCCGCTCAAGAACCTCGTTGTTGCCTGTTTTGGCAAAATAGTCGATCACGGCCTTTTCAAGTTCCAGGATGAGGGGGACCTGCTGAACCACAATCACGTTAACCGGCTGGGAATTGGAACCGCTGGGAGCGGCCAGGGCAGCCTTGGCAAGGACCGCCACGGTTTCGTCGTCCACTTTTTGGGCGGTATAGGCCCGGTTAGACCTCCGCGCAAAAATAGCCTCAAGCGTTGCGTTGGTCATGATAAACCTCCTCGGGATTAAAATAGGGGGGAATTACTCAAATGAACGTCTTTAGCGATCCCCTCTTCTGATAACGGAAGAAGCTTATCATAAGATCATTCCCCTTTGAAGGGCCCCGCATTTACTTTTAACTTAAGCCGCAAAAGAAAAATCCTATGCCAGCAGAGCTATTAAACCCCGCAATCCCCCATCCAGAAAACGCTCCCCCTCAAAGGGCCTGCCTTTACCGCTTAAACATCCCCCGAACGGCACAATAAGGCCTGCTGGGCGGGCAAAATTCCCATGGGGGGCACTTGACCGAAGCTTTGCACCATCTGGCCCTCAAGAACAACAAAAAAACCTGCTTGTGCAAAGCAAGCGTGACCCCCATGGGAATTTTACCCGCCCAGCAGGTCATTTTTGTTACTGTTCAACAGTTGGTTATAAAAGTAAATGCAGGAACCCTGTCCTCAGTCCTGGGGATCGAGGACCTGGCCGCCGTAGAGGACCTTGGGGTATACGGTGATGCCCAGCTTTTTTTCCAGCCTGGCCAGACGCCGCAGTTCTTCCTCGTCCCCGATGCTTACCATAATCCCCTGCCGGCCCGCCCGGCCGGTACGGCCCGCCCGGTGCTGGTAGGCCTGGGGGTCTTCCCCGGTGTCCAGGGCGATCACATGGCTGATGCCGGGAATATCAAGCCCCCGGGCGGCCAGATCGCTGGAGACCAGAAGCCCTATGCGGCCGGCGCGGAAATTTTCCAGGGCGGCCTTCCGTTTTTGCTTATCCATGTCACGGTAAAGCCCCGCCGCGGAAATGTGGTGGTACTGAAGCTGGCTTACGATGTTCAACACCTGGTCTCCCCGGCTAATAAAAACCAGGGCTTTTTTTACCCCTGCCGCGGCAATAAATGAGCGGAGAATCCCTATCTTCCGCCGTTCCTCGCTATAGAGGGCCCAATGGCAGATCCGTTCCCTCAAAATTTCCGTGTCCGCGGTTTCCTCATTCCCGGCCCGGCCGCCCAGGAGGGGAAGGAGCCGCTCCCGGCTTTTGGGGGCCATGGTGGCCGAACAGGCCAGGGAAAGCCGGTCCTGCCCAAGCGCGTCCGCAAGCTGCCGGGTTTCTTCCAGCAGTTCGTCCGAAACAAGCCGGTCCCCCTCATCCAGGACCAGGGCCCGGATCCGGCCCAGTTTAAGTTTTCCCATCCGGGCGATCCGGAGGAGCCGACCGGGATTCCCCACGATAAGTTCCGGCTTGTCCCGCTTAAGCCCCTCGATTTGGCGGTCCATGTTGGCGGAACCGATGATAAGACCCGCCTTCAGGGGGGCCAATCCGGAGAGGAGGAAATCCGCCTCATGCTTAATCTGGGAACAAAGCTCATAGGTGGGGGCGCAGACGAGGACCCGGGGCCAGGCGCCGGGTTTTTCCCCCCCATCCGGCCGCTCTTCCCCGGTGACGGGGGAAGACAAAAAAGCCTGTACCAGGGGGAGGAGGTAGGCAAAGGTTTTCCCCGTCCCGGTGGCGGAACGGAAGATCAAATTTTCCCCGGCCAGTAGGCGGGGAATAACCCGTTTTTGAATCTCCGTGGGAACCCTGATGTCCCGCTCCCCAAGCCGGGCGGTAAAAAAGGGATCGATCCCCAGTTCCGCAAAACCCTTTGCCTCCACGCTTCCCTCCCTTTCCCCGCCCGCGCTACTGCCTGCGGTATTCTTCGTAAACAGCGATCATGGAATCGATAAACCGGTTCAGCGAATAATTCCGGGAAATATCCTCGGATCTTTTCCCCATCTCCGCCTTTATTTTGGGATCCTCCAGCACGGCAACCGCCCGTTCCCAAAGTTTCCGGTCATCCGCCACCGCCCAGCCGTTTTCCCCGCTTAAGACCATATCGGCGATACTGATGTCCGCCGCAGCCACAATGGGGAGCCCCGAAGCCATGGCTTCGATAAAGGTGATGGGATGCACCTCGCTGTGGGAGGCGCTCATAAAAAGATCCGCCGCCGCGTAAATCTGGCTTATCTCGTCGGGCCA